>CAYUAN010000393.1:0-1892 GCA_964442545.1 uncultured Prolixibacteraceae bacterium
GGGAACTATCGGCTTTATTGTGGCTATGTGGACGGTGAGTTTGCTGAAGATTGAAACTTCTGCTCTGCAGTTTTATGTGGCATCGGCGGCCGCGCTTACCTTGGGAATATATTCGTTTACCTTGCCCAAATGCGCCGTAAGCAAGGGCGGAGGAAGCAGGACACTGGTGGAGTCGCTGGGTTTGAAGGCATTTACGCTGTTCAAAAACCGTAAAATGGCTTTATTCTTTATTTTCTCCATGTTGTTGGGCGCTTCCCTGCAATTAACCAATGCTTATGGCGATACGTTTTTGCACGATTTCGCCAAGGTGGATGCATATAAGGATTTATTGGTCATCGAATATCCCGCCATTGTGATGTCGATTTCCCAAATGTCGGAAACCCTCTTTATTTTGGCGATACCTTTTTTCTTGAAACGCTTCGGAATAAAGAAGGTGATGCTGATGAGTATGGTGGCCTGGGTGCTGCGTTTCGGTTTATTCGGCTTCGCCAACCCGGCCGAATTGCTTTGGATGATTATCCTTTCCAATATTATTTACGGTATGGCCTTCGACTTTTTTAATATATCGGGTTCGCTCTTTGTGGAAACGCAAACCGATTCGGATATACGGGCCAGCGCTCAGGGTGTGTTTATGATGATGACCAATGGCTTCGGAGCTATTCTCGGGAGTTGGTCCAGCGGCTATATTATCGATAATTATTTTAAGGATGTCGCCGGCCATTACGATTGGCAAGGTATCTGGCTCACCTTTGCTGCCTATGCACTGGTGGTGGCCATAGCATTCGCCGTTCTGTTTAAGCATAAGCATGTGCCCGAGGAGGTTGCCGAGGTAAAACATTAAGATTTATAAAATTAAAACTGAAATAAAACATGCGTCAATATTTGGATTTATTAGATCATGTACTGAAAAACGGAGTAAAAAAAGAAGACCGCACCGGCACGGGAACCATTAGCGTATTCGGCTACCAAATGCGATTTGATTTGGCCGATGGTTTTCCGGTTCTGACAACCAAAAAACTGCATCTGCGCTCCATTATTTATGAACTTTTGTGGTTTTTGCAAGGAAATACCAATGTGAAATATTTGCAGGAGCATAAGGTGCGTATCTGGAACGAATGGGCGGATGAAGATGGTGAGCTGGGGCCGATATACGGTTATCAGTGGCGCTCATGGCCCGATTACAAAGGCGGGCATATCGACCAGATTTCGCAGGTAATTGATTCCATCAAGAATAATCCCAATTCGCGCCGCCATATTGTTAGCGCCTGGAATGTGGGTGCCCTGGACGATATGAATCTGCCGCCCTGCCATATCCTGTTTCAGTTTTATGTGGCCGACGGCAAATTGAGTTGCCAGCTTTATCAGCGGAGTGCCGATATCTTTTTGGGTGTGCCTTTTAATATCGCCTCGTATGCGCTTTTATTGAAAATGATTGCACAGGTAACGGGCCTGGAGCCGGGCACTTTTGTGCATACTTTGGGCGATGCGCATATTTATCTGAATCATATCGACCAATGCAAATTGCAATTAAGCCGCGAGCCTTATAAACTGCCCGAAATGAAAATCAATCCGGAAGTGAAAAATATCTTCGATTTCAAATATGGAGATTTCGAGCTGGTGAATTATCAGGCGCATCCGCATATTAAAGGAGAGATTTCGGTTTAACAGCATAAATAAAAAAAGCATATTATGAGCACAAACAAACCTATATCCATTATAGTTGCCATCGCCTCCAATTACGCCATCGGTAAAGATAACGAGCTGTTGTGGCATATCTCCGACGATTTGAAACGCTTTAAGCGCATTACTTCCGGTCATCCCGTAATTATGGGTAAGAACACCTTTTACTCTTTGCCGTTCCGCCCATTGCCCAATCGGCGCAATATAGTGCT
>CAYUAN010000394.1:0-6306 GCA_964442545.1 uncultured Prolixibacteraceae bacterium
AATAAGTACCCGGACTGTTGATTGCCCTAGTTTGCTGGGTGCTTCCGTTATCCCATAAGTATTCTGAAGCACCACCTCCGTCCAATATCATGGGCTGGTTGGAACAAAAACTGGTATCGGGACCCAGATTTGCGACAGGCGGCCCTATAATCTGCGCAAAGTTTATCAGGGTGTCGGTTGTGTCGCAATGATAAATCACCAGGGTGGTTTTGTAGGTTCCGTAATTGTTGAAAATATAATAGGGTGCAAATAAGGTAGAGCTGTCCAAAACAGGATTTTGCCCAAAATACCATTTCACGGAATCAATGCGGGAGGTGTCGCCGATAATTTTAAAAAAAGTGGTATCGCCCAGGCAAACAATGGATCCTTTAAAATCTACAGAGTTCCTGCCAAACACCATAGGAGGCAATCCTGCTTCGCACTTATTGCCTGCCAGATAAACGGCTGTGGGATTGTAAATACAGGAGGGGCCGATACTGTTGGGGAGTTCGATACGTGCCAGATAGTATGCGTTGTCCCGTGCCAGATAAATCATTAAGTCGGGGCCCAGTTGCAGGCTGCCAAACAGTTGCGCCTGCGTATTTATTAGGGTTTTGGAATTTTTTATCTGATTGGCATTCCACATGGCAAGTGAAAACTGTACCAACTGGCCCGAAGCAGTAGAAACGTAAAGTACTTGGCCACTCGGGCTGAACTCTACGCCATAGGCATTTGGCAGTCCGTTAAGCATAATCGCATCGCTCACTTTTCCCGTAACATCATTAAAATGAAAGACCTCCACCGTGCCGTCGCCCATTTTGGCCAGGGCGAGTTTGCTGCCGTCCAAACTAATTTTCATGCAACCTTTGGCATTCAGTTTATTCCCCGAATGCACACTTCCCGCATGACTGATGACGGTGTCGGTAATTAATCCTTTTTCGTTAATCAGATAGGCATAAAAAGCGTCGCTGTTCCACTGATGTGCCACTACCCAACGGCTCTTTTTGTCGCAATGAACGACATTGCACATTCGTTCCGTAGCCGAGGGCAGCAGACTGATGTTTTGTTGTGCCAGAGAAAGATGTCCTTTTACGATTTTAAAAATATTATAGCATAAACCATTGTTCCCCAGATAGTCGTCCGTTGTAAAAAATAATACCGTATCGGATTTCTTGGCCTTGAAGATTAAAGCCGATTGGCAGGAGTTTATACTTCCATTAAAACCGGAAATAACATTCCCAAATTGCCAGGCTTTTTCGCCGTTTGTATATAATTCAGGAATTCCGGGAGTCAATTCAAATACCGCACAACCTTCAGGTGTACTCATAAGCCCGTTGGTTAAAGGGCTAATCGTTGTTCCTCCGTTAAATACCACACCCGCTTTTTGCCCGAAATACCAGGTATTGGGCATTTGGGCAAAAACAGCCGCGCTCATCATAATGCCCCATAGTGCTATGATGATTTGAATGGCAATTTTGCGCGCATCAATTATCATCTTTATTGTTTGTGTGTATGTTAAGGAGCTTAAAAAGCCACCATTGATTGTGTGCGGTGCAATTTACGAAAAAAAAAGATTAAAGTCAAAAGCTACCTTCAAAATATCATTCATTAATTCAATAGTAATGGGTAAATTTCTGGTTCAGTTAGTTTTATGACAATCTATAAATCCTAAAGGTTGCACGTTGGCTTAAGCAGAGTTTTTGTTACTTTTGGCCATCATTTTTGAGGTGATTTAACATACGGGTACTTTTTTATTTATGATACATTTCGAAAAATTTACATTGGACAACGGGCTGAAAGTTCTTGTGCATCGCGACCGGACAACGCCCATTGTGGTGATGAATATTTTATATCATGTGGGGGCCAAGGACGAAAATCCCGACTTGACGGGTTTTGCACATTTGTTCGAGCATCTGATGTTTGGCGGCTCCAAACATATTCCCAAATATGATGAACCTTTGCAAAAGGTGGGAGGCGAGAATAATGCCTTTACCAATAATGATATTACCAATTATTATCTGAGCATCCCCAAAGAAAATCTGGAGACGGCCTTTTGGCTGGAGTCGGACCGGATGCTGGATTTGGCTTTCTCCGAAAAAAGTTTGGAGGTGCAACGCAATGTGGTCATTGAGGAATATAAGCAGCGCTACCTCAATCAGCCCTATGGCGATCTGTGGTTGATGCTGCGCCCTTTGGTGTACAAAGTGCATCCCTACCGTTGGGCGACCATCGGGAAGGATATTGCCCATATCGAAAATGCCCGTATGGAAGATGTGAAAGCTTTTTACGCCAAATATTACAATCCAGACAATGCCATTATGGTGATTGCGGGCGATGTGGATACGAAAGAAATAAAGCGTTTATCCGAAAAATGGTTTGGGCCCATTCCTTCGGGAAAAGCTGTTGCCCGTGAAATTCCGGCGGAGCCGGAGCAGACCGAAGCGCGTTTTCTGCAAGTGGAGCGGGAAGTGCCGCTGAATGCCATCTTCAAAGTGTATCATATGTGCGGGCGCACGGATCCCGATTATCACGCTACCGATTTGATATCCGATATTATGGCCAATGGAAAATCCTCCCGCTTATATCAACGCCTGGTAAAAGAAAATCCGCTGTTCACCAGTGTGCAATCCTTTATTACCGGTGATATTCATCCCGGAATGCTGCTCTTTGCCGGATACCTGTCCGAGGGAGTTTCGGCCGAAGAGGCCGATGCGGCTTTGGAAGCCGAAATACGGAAATTAACGGAAAAAGCTCCCGACAAGGATGAGCTGGAAAAAGTGAAAAACAAAGTGGAATCGGCTTTGGTGTTTTCCGAAATCAATACGCTTGATCGTGCCATGAATCTGGCCTTCTTCGAGCTGTTGGGTGATGCGGCGGAAATCAATCGTGAACTGGATAAATACCGCAAGGTAAAACCTGAAGATATTCAGCGTGTTGCCCGGAACGTATTGCAAAAGAAAAATTCATCAACACTTTATTACTTAAAAAAATAAACTCCCGGACACCTTTAGTGCATTTTTTTGTGTCAACGGAGTGTGAAAGCTGCAAACAATGATTTCTGAAAAGGATTTAGTTAAAGGTTGCCAAAGAGGCAAAGCAAAGTATCAGAAGTTGTTGTATGAGCGTTATGCTCCTAAAATGCTGGCTGTTTGTATGCGCTATTTTCGCACACGCGAAGAGGCGCAGGATGCACTCCAGGACGGATTTATCAAAGTCTTTACAAATATCGGCAGCTTCAGGGGCGATGGTTCTTTGGAAGGTTGGATTCGTCGGATAATGGTCAATACTTCCCTCAATTTGTACCGCAACAATCTCAAGCGGATGTACCACCTCGATGTGGATGATGCGCAAGTTCAAATCGCGGATGTGAGCGTGGATTTCGACCGTTTCAATGTGGAGGATATTATGCGTTTGGTGCAAAAACTGCCCGACGGATACCGCATTGTTTTCAATATGTACGATATTGACGGCTATAGCCATAAGGAAATAGCCGCTAAGTTGAGCATTAGTGTCAATACTTCCAAATCGCAACTGTTGAAAGCACGACGACACCTGAAAAAAGAACTCGAAAAACTGAATGAAGAGCAGAAAAGGCAATGAACATAAACGAAGAAAATATTGGAAAACTGTTTCAGCAAAAGCTGAAAGACGCGGAAGTGCAGCCCGATAGCGCGCTTTGGCCGGCCATTGAGCAGCAAACACGGGTTTCGTCGGGAATGAGCCTGGTTGCTAAATTGGCGCTTTCGGTTATGGCTGTGGCTATTGCCGTTTCTTCGTATTTCTTAGTTCAGGATTTCAAAGAGCTTAACAAGCCGGATAAGCAAGCGAAACAGTTAACAGAGGTTCCGGTGCAGACGCAGAATACAGAACCTGTCCGGGAAACAATTCCTGCACCCGAAGAGCGTGACGTGCAGAAAGATGCTCCGCAAAATGAATCAACGAAAAATGCGGAAACCGTTTCCGAAACCACAGAAAAACAAGAAACGAAAAGCATTCAAAAAACTGCCGTACAATCGAAAGCTGTAGCGAAGAAACAAAATAAGGAAACTAAATCAACAGCGGGCGCCAGCAAGCAAGAAGTGGCCAAAGTGAGTCCGCGTCCGGCTGCCGCGCTAGTGATTAAGCATAACGAGAATTTACCGCCGCAGGAAGCTGTATTTGCTCCGCATTTAGAAGATTTTGCTATGGAGGAAAGCACCATGCCTCAAGAGGAGGATATTCCTGAAACAGCTCCGGTAGAAATTATGGAATTGGATACGGGAACTATTCGTTATAGTGCCGATCCGGTTATTTGCTTTGGCGAGGATGCTGTATTGCAGGTGTTTGGCGGTGTGGATTATGAGTGGAGCAATGGCGAACATAGTTCGAGAATTACCGTGAGTCCGGTTGAACAATCCACCTATTGGGTAATCGTGCATGACAGTCTGGGCCGCCAGTATAAACACGATTTCACGGTAAGCGTGGATAAAGAATGTACGGCGGTATTTATTCCTTCGGCTTTTACACCCAATGGCGACGGATTGAATGATGTATTTAAAGCAGAGGGATTGGGTGTGCGTGACTTTGAAATGATTATCTTTAGCCGCGAAGGAAAGGTGCTTTTCGAATCACATTCGATAGACAATTCATGGGACGGAACCTACAAAGGAGAACTGATGGCTCCGGTAACGTATTTGTATCAAGTAAAATATATTGATGCCAAAGGAGTTAATCATGTGAAAAAAGGACAGGTAACTTTGATTAGATAATGCAAATGATAGATCGAAATATTGCCCCCGAAATAAAGGATATCAAGCAATTGAATATTCGCAAGCCGGATATGGTAAAACTGTCGGGTGGGGCAGAGGTGTTCCTTTTTGATGTTAGTGATCAGGATTTCGTGAAGGTGGAATTAAATTTCGATGCCGGAAGTGCCCGTTGTGCCAAAACATTGATTGCCGGCATTACCAATAAGCTGCTTAGCGAAGGAACGAAAACGCATAGTGCTGCCGAAATCGCCAATTTGATTGATTCCTATGGAGGATTTTTCGAAACATCGATAAATAATGATATTGCCGTTGTGGCACTTTATACCCTGAACAAATACCTGGACCGGACTTTGGCATTATTGGCAGAGATTGTATATGAGCCGGTATTTGCCCGGGAAGAGCTGGATATTTATCTGGCACAGAAAAAGAATGAGTTTTTAGTGAATCGTGAGCGGGTGAACTTTGTGGCTCGTCTGATGTTTCCTTCCTTATTATTCGGTAAGGAACATCCCTATGGCCGTTATGCGCAAGTGAGCGATTTCGATCGTGTACAGCGCGATGATGTTATTCGTTTTCACAAGGAAAAATATTTGAATGCTGCGTTCCGCATTATGGTAGCCGGAAAAGTGACGGAGGAAACCTTGCCGCTTTTGGAAAAATATTTCGGAGCCGTTTCGCTTCCTCGTGAAGTTGACTCCGGTATAAGCAGCACGATATCCGCATCCGGAAGTAAAGAGCATTTTATTGAAAAAGAAGGTGCCGTGCAAAATGCCATCCGTATCGGAAAACAGCTTGTTGGCCGGCAGCATCCCGATTATGCAGCTTTGCGCATTGTTAATACCATTTTGGGCGGCTATTTCGGCTCACGCCTGATGATGAATATCCGTGAGGATAAAGGCTATACTTATGGGATTGGTTCGGGGATTGTAAATCTTCGTGATGCCGCCTATTTTTACATTACATCGGAGGTAAAAGCCGAGGTGACGGATTTGGCTGTGGACGAAATCTTGAAAGAGATTCGGAAACTGCAAACCGAAGCAGTAAGCGCGGACGAACTGAGTTTGGTGAAGAATTATTTACAGGGAGAATTTCAGCGTAGCTTCGACGGGCCATTTGCTCTTTTAAGCCGCTTTAAGGAAATATATTACAGCAATTTGGATTATGATTATTTTGAGCAATACATTCAAAAAGTTAAATCCATTGATGCCGAAGAAATAATGCACATTGCCAATAATTATTGGAGTGTGGACGAGTTGTATCGATTAATCGTAGGTAAAAAACAATAATTATGAATTTTGTAAAACAAAAAGTTAGAAAGTTTAATTTCAGAATGATGGTTGCAGCATTGCTTATGCTCACATCTTTGCTATCATTTAATGCTCAGGCCTCACATTATATGGGTGGTGAGATTACCTGGGAATGTATTCCCGCGGGGCAGCCCAATGCCGGTAAATATATTTTTACGATGAAGGTTTATCGTGAGTGCGCCGGAATACAGTTTGGTAACACGCAGACCTTATCCAGCACCAGTCCTGCAGGAAGTATTTCTCTGACGGAAATAGCGGGTTGGCCTAAGGAT
>CAYUAN010000395.1:0-9706 GCA_964442545.1 uncultured Prolixibacteraceae bacterium
TGTCGATTCAACAAACCGCTTTCTTCATAGGCTGTTTTTAGTTCATGAACAGAGAACTCAATTAGTATGCTATTTTTATTTTGCTCATATTCATCCGGGTTGTCTTTGATTTTTTTGAAAAGGTAATCGATTATAAAACCTGCCAGTTCTCCGCGCTTTTCTAATTTCTCAATTAGCTCTAATTTATTGTGTTTAAGCTTAATTCCGATATTATTTTTTGCAAAATCCAAACTTTTTTGTTCTGCCCAGTTTTTAATTGCCCAAAAATTAAAAATCGTTTTTATTTTGTTTGGCGAACAATCTGAAATACCATCGTCTTCCAAATCCTGATTAAGTTGTTTGATATGAAATTTTATTTCTTCCGAGTTAATTCCTGAAAGCAACTTTTTCTCAATATCAAAAAATGATTTTACGATCTTACGTGAGCGTTTGTCCTCACCAACTTTAATAAATGCCGTAAGATCCTTTGTGTCTGCCAGTATCTTCTCTTCGCGCAACAGGTTGATTACTTCAATAACCTCTTCTTTTACGATGCCAAGTGAATCGGAAATATAATCTATTCGCGATTCTGCATCTTCGGTATTTGAACTTTTCCGACTCTTACTGGAAAACAATTTCTTGATAATCCTGATGGCATTTAGCTTTTGTCTTTCGTTGAAACGAAATGAACGATTTATTTTATCGATTGCTTCTTGTGCGTTCTTCGAAAGGATACTGTTTGCATAAATACGGGGAATATTTTGTCCCCTTTTCAGGTAACCGGATTCTTCCAAGGCGGCTATGGCGGTTTTAACGCGTGTTTCTATTTCGGCAACAGTATCATCCCATCCGGCTTTTCGTGCAATTTCCAACGCCGAATTAGATATTTTTGAACGAAAACGGGTTAAATCTTTTACGGCTTTCCAAACTTGCTGTATCTCTTTTATATTAAGTTTGGTTTGATTCAGCAAGATAAAATGTTTACTCAAATCTTCTTCGTTAAATAATACATAACATTCCGCTTCGATATTTTCATCGCGCCCGGCACGTCCTGCTTCTTGTATGTAATTTTCGAGCGAATCGGAAATCTCATAATGAATTACCATCCCCACATCTTTTTTATCCACCCCCATTCCAAAAGCCGAAGTGGCTACCATTATATCAACCGCTCCATTGATAAAAGCATCCTGATTTTCGGTTTTTTGCTGTTTGTCCATTTTTCCGTGATAGGGTTTTGCTGCATAACCATCTTTGGTAAGCCGCTCGGCAAGCCGGTACGCTTTTAATGTTCGCGACACGTATATGATTGTAGGACAATTATGAAAATCAATCAAATCCCGAAGGCTATTGTATTTTTCTTCTTCATCTCCTTTCGGATAAACTTTAAATCTCAGGTTTTTTCGTGTTGCCCGGGTCTTAAAAAGTTCAAGTTCAATGTTTAGTTTTTCTCTAAAATAATTCTTGATATCTTCAATTACATTCTGCTTGGCTGTAGCAGTAAAACATGAAACCGGGATATCTTCTTCGATATTCTTTTGTTCTTTTAATGATTTAATAAAATCACCAATGTAAAGATAATCAACCCTGAAGTCTTGCCCCCAGGATGAGAAACAATGCGCTTCGTCTATTACAAAACGAACAATGTTTCGCCCGAGCAATAGATGTTCAATGCTTTTTGAGCGAAGTGATTCAGGTGAAATGTAAAGTAATGAAGCCGCCCCGTTGGCTACACGTTCAAAAGATTTTGCCCGTTCAATGGGGTCGAGTAGTCCGTTTATGGTAACCGCATCGGTTATGCCGGCTTTCTCAAGATTATCTACCTGATCTTTCATTAAGGATTGTAAGGGAGATATTACAACGGTTAATCCTTTTACACTGTTTCCCTGCATAAGGGCAGGAAGTTGAAACGTAAGGGATTTTCCTCCTCCGGTAGGGAAAATTGCCAGCAATGATTTATCATTAATTGCAGCACGGGCGGCCTGCTCCTGTAAAGGTTCACCATTGTATGTTCTGAACGAATCAAATCCAAAAAACTTTTTTAAACCCAGATGAATATCGAGTGATTTATTGCAATAGCTACAACCGCTGACACAAGCTTTGTTTCGCAGTAAATACATAATTCTCTGCACTTCGGGATATCTTTTAAGTACCCAGGGCGGAGTAATGGAATAGCGGTCATGGACATTGATTAAAGCAAGGCAATAGGCCAATTCAATAGGATTGGTATTGATAATTTGTTTTAGATTAATATTTTGGCATACCTCATTGGAAAATCGTTGAAATATAAGGCTGGTTATTTTAGTTTCGGAATATTGATTAAAATCAACGAAATTAAACAGGCCTGAGAACCGTTTCTGTTTTCCCAAAAGCGCAAATAAAATTTGTTTGAACTCAATGTCCAACTGATTAAATTGATTAAGCTCGTCAAAAAACAAATCTTTGGCTTTGATGGCATCATTCAGCGGATTATTCAATTCTTCGGTCTGGAGCTTATCATCTTTTAATAATTTGTGATAAGGTTTTGCAGGGAATAGTAATGGGGACCAAAACAGGGTGTCGATAAATTTAAATCCCTGAAGATTAATTTTTTTATACAAAAACATCAAATCGTGCTCCAGGATATTATGCCCACAAATAAAATCCGAGTTTTTAATGAAATGCTCAAATTGCACAATATCATTTGAATGGAATGTAGTCCCATTAACTTTTATTGCCCCAATATCATTTATCCGTTTTGTTCGGACATCAACTTCCGTATCAATAAAAGTTATGCTTTTCATTATAATAAAATAATAAATCCGGTGTATTTAAATTTCTTTAATTCATAAGAAATTATAGAACTAAATTTAATCGTAAAAATAGTAAAATATGTTAGCTCATATTACGAGCAATTATCTTCGAAATCCTCCCCCCAAAAAACAAAACCACCCCACACTCTAAAAAATAATGTAAATTTGGCTCAAATTAACAACTATGGCTTTTACCGTTTGCAATGTAAGTATTATGCCCCTGCGGGCTGAGGCCGACGACCGCTCGGAAATGGTGTCGCAGGTGCTTTTCGGCGAGACGATGTATGTGGTGGAAATGCGTGCCAACTGGGCGCGGGTGCAACTCACCACCGACCAGTACGAGGGCTGGGTGGACCCCAAACAGTTTACGGTAATTGACGATGTGGAACTGAACCGCATCAATACGGCGGAGCAGTTTTATACCACCGATTTGGTGCAAATCCTTACCCACACCAAAAGCAAGCAGATTATTCCTTTGGTTATGGGCAGCCATTTGCCGGGCTTGCGCAACGGCAAGCTGGAACTGGCCGGAGAGAAATATACCTTCGACGGACAGTTTGTGTCGGCCAAAAAGAAAGCCACCCGCAAGCGCATACTCGAAAACGCGATGATGTATATCAACGCGCCCTATCTGTGGGGCGGGAAAACGCCTTTCGGAATTGATTGTTCGGGATTTACGCAAACCGTATTTAAGGTAAGCGGCATTATGCTGAAACGCGACGCCTCGCAGCAGGTGATGCAGGGCGATACCGTGAATTTTATCACCGACGCTTTCGCGGGCGATTTGGCTTTTTTCGATAACGAAGAAGGAAATATTATTCATGTGGGCATATTGCTGGGCGACAATAAAATCATTCATGCCTCGGGCAAGGTGCGCATCGACGCGGTGGACCATCACGGTATTTTCAATGTGGACACCCGCCAATACAGTCATAAATTGCGCATTATAAAAAGTTATTTATAAACCGGCACTATGAAATTAAGCATCGTCATACCGTCCTATAACGAAGAAGGCAATATCGCGCCCCTTTTCGGGCAAATAAGGGAGGCTTTGTCCGGCATTGATTTCGAGTGCATTTTTGTGGACGACGGAAGCAGTGACGGAACCTTTGAGGCTATTCGCCGACTGGCTGCCGAAGATGAGCGGGTGCACGGTATTTCGCTTTCGCGGAATTTCGGACACCAAACGGCCTTGACGGCAGGACTGCAGCAGGCCAAAGGTGATCTGGTGGTGATGATGGACGCCGACGGCCAACATCCGCCACAAGTGATTTTGCAAATGCTCGAAGAGCAAAAGAAGGGCTTTGAAATTGTCAATACGCGCCGTGTGGATACGGCCGGTGCCGGAGCGGGCAAGAAGCTGAGTTCCAATCTGTACTATAAACTGATTAATCTGCTGAGTGATGTGCGTATCGAACCGGCCTCTTCCGACTTCCGCCTGATGACACGCAAGGCTGTGGATGCTTTTCTGAAGTTTGAAGAAAAAGAACGCTTTACCCGCGGGTTGGTCAGCTGGATGGGATTTAAACAATCCATTATTGCCTATAAAGCACCTGAACGGATGTCGGGCAAGTCGAAATATACGCTCGGCAAAATGATTCGTTTTGCCTTTGTGGGCATCACTTCATTCTCGTCCAAACCCTTGAAATTTAGTATGTATGCCGGCATCTTTTCGCTGATTTTCGGTTTTATCTACTCCGTATATATTATCATCCGCTATGTGCAGGGCAATACCATCACGGGATGGGCCTCGATGATGATGGTTATTCTTTTTCTGGGCGGAATCCAATTGCTGAGTCTGGGTATAATCGGGGAATATATTGCCGGAATTTTTAACGAGGCCAAAAGACGTCCGCTGTATTTTATCAAAGATAAGTGCTAGCGAAACTATTGAACAGAAACCGGCATGGGCAACAGCTTGAAAAAATATTCCATTTGGATTAACCTCGCGGTTTCATTGATGCTTTTGTGGCTGGTTTTCGGAAATATCCTGAAAAATCCCAATTACGTTTTCTTTTCCAATAGCGGCGACGGGCTGAAAAGCACCTTCGGTTCCTATTATCATTTGCAATACGATACGGCATACTGGCATACCGACGCACAGAATTATCCTTTTGGCGAATCGGTATTTTTTACCGGAGGACAGCCCTTGATTATTAACGCACTGAAGTTGCTGAAGTCGGGGGGAATAGACCTTTCGGCTCAGATGACAGGAATACTGAACACCTGGCTTTTGCTGTCTGTTGTCTGGGGCGCCTTGTTTTTATTTTTGCTGTTGCGCAAACTGGAGGTGCCCTGGTGGTACGCCATTGCCGCGGCCAATATCATCGCCTTTTTATCGCCGCAAATGGGGCGCTTCGGCGGGCATTTCAATCTGGCTTATTTGTATTTTCTGCCGCTCTTCCTGTATCTGCTCAAGCTGTTTTACGATAAGCCGGACTACCGGAAATCATTGCTTATCGGCCTGGTGGCTTTTCTGGCACTGGGAACCCAGGCCTATTTTTATGCCGAATATGCGTTCTGGATTTTCTTTCTGCTGCTTTACGGCTGGTTTTTCCAAAAAGAAGGTTTCGGAAATATCGCCGGGAACCTGCTGCATTTATTTATCCAGATTGGCCTTCCGTTTATCTTGTTCAATCTGTTCACGGCTTCCTATCCCTCCGACCGTTCGGCTTTTCCCTGGGGCTTTTTCGAGTCGCGCTCCTTTCCCGAGGCGGTATTCCTGCCTTTCGACAAGCCCTACGCGCGTTTTATTCATTTCTCCTATTTGAAATGGGAGGGAATGGCCTTTGTCGGAATGGTGGCAAGCCTGACTTTTATTATTTTGCTTTATCGTTTTGCGCGGGCGAAATTCGGCCGGAGTTTTAGTGGTAACGGCTTTCTGGATGCGCTCTTAATCGGGGCGGTGGTGGCGCTGTTGGTGAGCTTTGCCTATCCTTTTCAATGGGATTTGCAATGGCTGCTTAAATACACCGGGCCTTTCCGTCAGTTTCGTGCCGTGGGGCGCTTCAACTGGCTGTTTTTTTACACTATGAATATTACCGCCTTTTATTTGATTTGGCGCTTTTATCAAAATAAACGGAATACGCTGAGCAAATCGCTCCTGGTACTGGCCCTGCTCTGGGGCAGCTACGACGCTTATCTGAATGTGCGCGGAAATGGCGAATGGCTGGAAAACCGCATTCCCGAATTACAGGATACTCAAAACGAGCTGCCGCAAAATTCCTGGTTGAAGAATTTCGATGCGGAGCAATATCAGGCCATTATGGCCTTGCCATTTTATCATATCGGTTCCGAGGTGTATTGGATTGGGCATAGCGGCCCGACAGAGAAAACGGCTTTTATTACTTCCTGGAAAACGGGCTTGCCCCTGATACCGGTGATGTTGAGCCGCACTTCCATTTCGCAAACGATGACGAGCCTGGCTTTATATTTTGAACCATTGCGGCCTTATGATATTATGCGCGATTTTCCCAACCGCAAAGACCTTCTGCTAATCCGGCAAAAAGGGGAGGAGCTAAACGCGAATGAGCAACGAATGATAACTTATGCATTGCCGCTGACTGAAAATGAGCAATATCGCGCATTACGTTTGCCCGTAGATTCATTGGAAAAGCTAAACAGGGATTTTCGTATGCGAATTCAAGCGGAGGCCCGGGACAGTGCTTTGTTCCGTAGAAACGGCTTTTTGCTTTCGCGCGATTCGGCGGACTTCTATTATAATTCGTTTGGAAATAAACTGCCCGATACGCTGCGCGCGAAAAATGTCTTGCGTGCCGAGGCTCGGGAAATCTTGCTTCAGGAGATCCCCTTTTCCTTCAAAGCCGGGACTGACTACCGAATCTCCTTTTGGATGAAAAATATGAATGCGGATTTATGGCCGCGCTCAGTGCTTAAAATCAATATGCAGGCGGAGGATGGTTCGTGGAAAGATTACCGCACCGAATCGCTGTTCAAAAAGGTGCGTTATGTGGATGAAAAGGGCTGGGGCCTTATTGAGCTGGATTTTCAGCCGGAGGAGGATTTGCCATTGATTCGCCTGGAACTTTGGAACGATTTGCTTACGGGTGGCGATTTCGTTTTGGATGAACTGCTGCTGCGCCCGGCCGCTGTGGATATTTATTTTCCCGGGCAGGGATTTATTTATAAAAACAACCGTTTTGTTTTGAGTTGCCATGCGGACGGGAATTAAACAAAAACTCAGGGATGGTTTTCGCGGGTATCTGCCTTTTGTTTGGGTGCTTCTGCTGATGCAATTTTTGTTTCGCCTGTTCGAATTTTTGGCCGCGGCGGGCAATGCCTACGATATTCCGTTTTCCGATTTTGCGATAGGTTTTTTATTTGATATTCTGTTCGCCTTTTCGTTTGCCGCACTAATCTTTCCGCTTTACCTCTTGCTTTTTATCGGGAATCGGAAAATCGCCGATGTCTTCACAGGGCTGATTCTGCTTCTCACGTTTTTGTCGTCTTATGGCCTGGAGCGCTATTTTACAACGGTTTTTTACCCTCTGGATAAGGTCTTTTTCTCCTATTCCTTACAGGAAATCCTCCTGATCGGCGAAACAGGGGGACGTTTTGATATAGGTACCGTGTTGGTTTTCCTCTTGATGCTCTTCGTCCTTGTTTTTTCTTATTATCTGCTGAAAAGGCGGCGCTTTCCCCTTTTTGTGCAGTCGTTGACGCTCGTGTTGATGGTGGTTTCAAGCACTTTAGGTTCGGCGATTATTAAAAACTCGCAAAAGAAATGCCCGGAGCTTTGTTTTCAAAACAGGATTAATAAAACGGACTATTTTATGCGGGAGGCCTTTTCCTATTTTTATACGGAAAAAGTATTGGACAATCAGTCGCTTGATGCGGATGTGGTGGAAAGTTTTCGCAAGGCGTATCCCGGCCGCGTTTTCTCCTCAGGCGAATATCCCTTATTATATACCGCGGACACGGCATCAGCATTGAGTCCGTTTTTTCGCAAAGGGGCGCAACCGCCTAACTTTGTATTTATCATTGTGGAATCTTTGACGCGTTGCTATTCGGGCCCCGGGGCATGGGCGGGCAGCTATACGCCCTTCCTCGATTCGCTGATGCACCATTCCCTTTATTGGACGGATTTTACCTCCACCAGTGAACGTACCGTCGGCGTATTACCCGGTATATTTGGTTCCCTGCCTTCGGCAAAAGAGGGCTTTGCGGCCTTGGGTGGCAAAATGCCCTTGCATTTAAGTCTGATTAATATTCTGGAGAAGAATCATTATCGGACAGAGTTTTTCTATGGTGGCGAACCTTCATTTGACAATACCAATGTGTTTCTGTCGCGGCAAGGGCTTGGAATGATTCAGTCCGGAACCTATTATAAAAAGGACGGGCAGGTATTTTGGGGCTTGAATGATTCATTGGTATATGCGAAATCTCTGGATTATCGCGACAGGCAAGAGGATAAGCAACCTTTTCTGAGTATTTACCTGACATTGAGCACGCACGGCCCCTTCGATTTTCCCGGACGGAAAAGTATTGAGCGCTTTTTGCTCGATGATTGGTCGAAGGGTTTTAATGAAAAGCAGAAAAAGCATCTGCAAAAGTATCTGAGTAAGCTGGCCAGTTATTATTATACCGACGCGCAAATCAGGAATTTGTTTTACGGCTTGAAAGCCCGGGGAAAGCTGGATAATACCATTTTTATCGTTACAGGCGACCATGGCGTAGTGCAGGTGTGTACCGAAAATCCGGTAAAACGTTACCATGTTCCTTTGCTAATTTATTCCCCCTTGCTGAAGCGCCCGAAAACAATGGCCGCCATTAATTCGCACTATAATATTACGCCTTCCGTTTTGTCGTATCTGCATCAGCAATATGATATCGAGTTGCCCGGGCGTATGCATTGGCTGGGCGGAGAGCTGGACACAACGGATGAGCTGCGCAGTCGGATTCCTGTTCCCATTATGCAGTTAAACCGTTCTGTGGAGGAAGTGCTCTATGGCGATTACTTTTTGTCTAAGGGTAAATTGTATCGCGCGGAAAAAAATATGGCCATGCATCCGGAGCATAATGATTCGCTGCAAAACGCCTTGCAGGCCTGGCTCGATGCCTATTTGCGCATCAATCGCTATGTATGCGACAATAATCGCCTGATTCCGCTCAATGAATACCGTCGTTGGGGCAATGTTTACGCCTTGCAGGGACGGCATTCCGAAGAACGGGTTTTCATTGATTCTGCCACAGACTATATTTCTTTATGGAAACAGCAAATAGCGACAAATAATGGTAATTACCGCATAGAGATTGATTTTGAATTACTTCCGAATAATGTTGATCCCACCAATTATCCTTATTTTGTATTGGATTTATCCGATGAGGATGGCAATAAAATTTACTATAATTCCATGCAATGGGTGCTGGAGGGAAGTGTGTTTGATACCGCTGCGACCAATTCCTTGTCTTTATCCCTGGAAACTTTTATTCCGGAAAATGTGCAAGACAAAGAGCTGAAACTTAATGCTTATCTGTGGAACAATAAACATTGCGTTTTGGACTTAAAAAATCTGGAAGTAAAAATTTACCGTCAACAGAAAACGGATATCAACGAAGCCGAATAAATCATGAAAATCGCCATATTTCTTAGCCTCTTTTTTCTCTTGTTCGGCAGCAGCGCTTATTATGTATATGTGCGCCTGACGCAGGCCTTTGCCGGAACATTTGTGTCGGGCAGGTGGTTCCAGGCACTCTATGTTTTTCTGATGCTTTCCTTTATCATCGGGAAAACGGTGGAGCACTTCAGCATAGGCGCCTTAAGTCATTTTTTGGTGAGCCTGGGGTCCATTACGCTGGGATTGTTTTTTTATGCGCTTTTGTTTGTACTATTTGTTGATCTGCTGCGGCTTGTGAACCGGCTGATTCCGTTCTTTCCGGCGTTTTTCCGGGAACATTCGGCCAAAGCGGCTTTTTAT
>CAYUAN010000396.1:0-3191 GCA_964442545.1 uncultured Prolixibacteraceae bacterium
ATAAATTTAGGAGCCCATACATTAACAAACTTTATTACTACAAACGATCCTTTTGTAACCCCTAAGCCTAACCCCGGTTTAGTTTTAGCAGGAATCACAAAACTACAAAAGGGCATATCAGCAGTTGATACCGAAATAGTATTAAAAGATGAAAATGTGCGCGCTGCATACTATGAACCGAATTTGCATAAAGTTAATCCCAAATGGCGAAAACATACAGCAGTTCGAATTGGAGACGAGATTATAATATATTCATCGGCAACTGCCGATGGGAAGCTGATATTAAAAGATTGTAAGCGCGGAGCATTTGGGACTACGGCTGTTGAACACAAGCAAGGTGAACAGCTAGCCCGCCTTGTTTCACATGGGTATAAAGTCTTTTTCCCAAATATAAACTTACAGGATCAAATGGCAAAGAATCTTGCTAAATTCTTTAATGAAGCCAAGCTGAAGAGAATAAGTTTTGATGGTTGTGAAGGCGGACAAGTTACAGGACATGGCAGTTATGGTACGGACCGGTTTATTAAAGTGTTTTTTGATAATTTAGATGATAAAAATATAGTTGCCAACTCTTCCGATGTGACACATTACGGATGGCATTATCTTTCTAATGAAAGTTGGGGAGAACCCTGGGAATCGAAAAACTTTAGAGAGCCGCATTTAAATCATCGGATTCAGGTTCAACAAAAATTAAAAGAGGATTTATTGCCCCGTAAAATGGGTCAGTTCATGATAGACGAAAGAACCACTAAAAGGGATATTACATGGATTATGGGCTTATGTGCCGGTTATGATGCCGGTGTCGATTTCTACATTAGTCCTGATTTTGAAAAGATTAATAAAGAATCCGACGCAATCTTATCAGAAATCAAACACTGGGAAGAAGCAAGATATAATGCAGTGTTTACCGAAGAGCAAAAAGAAATACTCCGTGATCCTTATTCTGTATATGAGTTTGAGGAAAACGAAGATAGTGCCCGCCTGGTATTTATCGAATCATGGGCGCCTGAAAACAAAAAAACTAAAGCTGTTAATAAAAATAACACCCTGCCTCCTTCAATACTAAAAGGTACTAAAGAAGCTCCTGTCTCTAAAGATTACACACATACGAATATGACAACGGAGCCGGGCCAGCCAACGGCCTCGATATGGAAGATTTATAGCGATAATTCAAATCGTAAATTGCAATTTGTGATTCGTCTTCCAAAAACATCAAAAGAAACAGTTAAAGGCACTTACTTAAAGGTGGGAACAAAAAAGATTGTCCTGCCTTTTACATTAGAACCGGGTGATTATATTGTCAATAAAGGAAGCGAAACGTATATTCATTATTCCGAAAATCATAAGATTAAAAATGAAGTTGTATTAAAGGGTGGCGGCTTTACGCTTAATAAAGGGGAAAATGTAATAGAGTTTGATTACAAAGGAAAGGGAAGAGTTGCAGGACCTGAAATGATCGTGAATTTTTGCACGAAAAAATAAAAAACGGGCAGAAAGTGATAATTATGAGCGAATGAACGGTGGTAATTTGAAAATATTTTGCTTCAAAATACGCGCCTTTTCATAATGCCAACCTTATTCCGGATATCCGCTTTTTTTGTTTCCCTTAAATCCATATCCGCTTTTTGGTTGCTGGCTGATGCAACTGCCGCATTGCTTTTATAATCTTCTTTTAGATATTATTTTCCTCATAAAAACGGAAACTACCGATTAGATTATTATATTTACGCTGTGTTTCTTAAATCGTTCATTATCTAAAAACCGCGTTCAATGAAAAAGATTTATGCTCTTCTGGTGCTTTTGTCGCTCAGTCTGTATGTGTATCCCCAATATGTAGTTTTTCATGAAAATTTTGATGGTAATTCGGCTGCCGACAGTGTGACCTCTGTTCCCTCTGCAGCCTGGGCTTTAAGCGGGCAGTTGTTTGCTTCTCCGGCAAAAAGCGATAGCGCGATTGTAGTGCAAAACGATACTTCATTTTTAATTACCGACGCTTTTTCCACTTCGGGCAAATCCAATGTTTTACTGGAGTTTGATCAGATTTGCAAGGTGGAGTTTTCGGATGCGGCCGAGATATTGGTTTCGGTAAACAACGGCCAGACATGGACCCAGCTTACTGCTCCTTATTACCTGGGTAGCGGGCAGTTCGGAAACTTCAATAATCGCTTTTCCGCGGCTTCCTATGCCGTGGACTGGGATGCGGCAAATCCCTATACCATTCCGCAAAATTCATGGTGGAAACACGAAATATTTGATATATCGGCCTTGGCGTCCAATGCCACACAAGTAAAGATTATGTTTCGTTTGCGCGACGGGAATAATAATGGTCCGGGAAATAATTATGGCTGGCTGATTGATAATATTAAGGTGCAGGCTGCTGTGGGAGAACTGATTCCTCCGGTGCTTTCCCTTTTGCCTCCTGTTTTAGAAGATTCGGTTTTCAGTACGGGGCCTTTTAATATTTATGCGCAGGCAAGCGATGCGTCGGGCATCGATACTGTAATTATTTATTATTCACGAAACAACGGAGCTCTTGATACCTTGGGAATGACCCATATGTATGGAAATGTGTTTTACGCCAAAATTGATACGGTGCCTGCTTTTGCCATTGGCGACAGCCTTTGTTATTACATAAAAGCGGTGGATAATTCGCCCATAAGTAATGAGGCCCGCTATCCGTCAAATAGTTGTACAAAATTTAAGATTTACTCTTCGCCGCCTCCGCCGGGTTGTACCACTCCGATAACGGCATTTCCGTATTCCGAAAGTTTTGACACTAATTTTATTGCCGGCGCGGGCTATCCGAGCGCTCCGGGTGTTTTGGGATCGGGCTGGTCGCGAACACCGGCCACGGGGAATACTTTTATGTGGTTGGTAAACTCCGGTACAACCAATTCCTCGGGAACCGGCCCGACAGGTGATCATACCACGGGCAGCGGAAATTATCTTTATACCGAATCATCTTACGGCTCAAATCAACAAACGGCAATACTGGAAATGCCTTGTGTGGATTTAACCCAAATTGATGTGCCTTTTTTAGAGTTTTATTACCATATGTTTGGCCAGCAAATGGGCGAGTTGCATGTGGATATCTATTATGGCGGCCAATGGCAGTATGATATCTTTCCGGCCATTATTGGCAATCAGGGTATGGACTGGCATCGTGCACGTATAAATCTCAGCAATTATAA
>CAYUAN010000397.1:0-1944 GCA_964442545.1 uncultured Prolixibacteraceae bacterium
ATAGGAGTAGGAGTGGTGTATGCTGAAGAGTTTCTGTTGTGGCGACCACCAACCGATTTCTTTTTGGGGACAGGGAATCACTTTGCCCCCTGTGGCTTTTACCAAAAGTTGCATGCCCAGGCATACACCGAAATAGGGAATTTCTTGCTCCGTAAGTTCGCGGATAAAGTCTAATTCCCCGGGAATATGGCCGGAGGTGTCATTGGCCGACTGGGGGCCGCCGAAGACAAAGATGTGGCTAAATGCACTGGGTTCGGGCAATTGCGCTCCCCGGCTTAAATCCACCACCGTATTTTCGATATGCTGTTCACGGAGCACGTCCATTAATAAGCCGCCTTGCTCGTGGCTGATGTTTTGAATGATTAGAACTCTTTTATTCATTACTAATAGCGATTTCCGGGATTCATTGTCAGGTATTTACAATCCGCTCCGCAAATGCCTTCAAATCCACGCCATCCAGATTTCCGGAGGTCATAATCAGCAGGTTTTTATCACGATAATCCAGCGATAGCAGAAAGTCCTGCAATTCTTGAGAATCGGTGAAAACCAGCAAATCTTCCCGTGCAAAGCCTTTACGCACTTCATCCGGACTAATCATCTGCAATTTTTTATGTTCAATGGCATGTTTGCTAAAAAATACGATGGCCGTATCTGCCAAATCCATGGCTCCGGCATATTGTTTCAGGAATTTGGCATTCAACGAACTAAATGTATGCAGTTCCATGCAGGCCACCAGCTTTTTGTTTTTGAATTGCTGCTTTACGGCATTGGTAGTGGCTTTCAGCTTCGAGGGCGAATGTGCGAAATCCTTATACACTTTGGTGTTTTCATTCTCGGCAATCAACTCCAAACGGTTGGAAGCGCCTTTGAAACTGCTGATTGCCGCATAAAAATCCGGGTCGCTTATGCCCAGTTCGTTGCAAACCAAGCGGGCGCCATTCAGATTCATCAGGTTGTGTTCTCCGAAGATTTTCAATCCGATTTTTCCCTCATTTGTGATAAGATGTGTTTGCCCGTGCGCGTCGATCTCATAATCGGGAATGGCGTAGGGCCGTTTCCTGAGTCCGGGCGCTGTTTCGGGAACCAGCTTTTGCAAATGTTCATCCAATGTGCAATAGACCAAAGCACCATCCGGATTTATCAGCTCGATAAAGGTACGAAACTGGTCCACATAAATATCGAAAGTAGGGAAGACGTTGATATGATCCCAGGCGATACCCGTAAGGATGGCGATATCGGGTTTGTAAAGATGAAACTTCGGACGGCGGTCGATGGGCGAAGTTAGGTATTCGTCTCCTTCAATCACCATTATTTCCGCCTCTTCGCTCAGTTTTACCATTACTTCAAAACCTTCAAGCTTGGCGCCCACCATATAATCGCAATTGATGCCGTTATGGTCGAGCACATGCAGAATCATCGCCGTTATGGTGGTCTTGCCATGACTGCCGCCAATCACCACCCGCTTTTTATCCTTGGATTGCTCGTACAGAAATTCGGGATAGGAGAAAATCTTAATACCCAGTTCCTGGGCACGCAGGAGTTCGGGATTATCTTCGCGGGCGTGCATCCCCAGGATAATGGCGTCCAAATCGTTTGTAATACGACTGGCGTCCCAACCCATGCTTTCGGGCAGCAGTCCGTATTTGTCGAGCCGGCTGCGTGAGGGTTCGAAAATCTCATCATCCGAGCCGCTTACCTTGTATCCTTTTTTGTGGAGGGCGATGGCCAGATTGTGCATGGCGCTGCCACCGATGGCGATAAAATGTACTCTGTTCATTTGCTTGTGGTTTTATTGTAAATCAAAAGTAATTTGCATTTGTACGCAAAGCCCTTGCGGCTGCTTAAAGAAATTAACATAGTGCTGTGAATGGTGGTTTTTTCTAAATGTTAATTTGAGTTTTTCTGTGGAACCATATAAGGCATATAAGGGCATATAAGTTTGGA
>CAYUAN010000398.1:0-9197 GCA_964442545.1 uncultured Prolixibacteraceae bacterium
CTGGGTAGCTCTTCATGGATTACTGATGGTTCAGGTAATGCTTGCACTGAGCAGAGTCGAAGTGTAAATCAGTATTTAGCCTATATGCCATTTGGCGAAAGCTTTATCGACCAACGAACTAATCACGATATTCGCTTTAAGTTTACTGGCAAGGAGCGAGATGCGGAGAGTGGTTTTGATTACTTTGGAGCTAGATACCTGCCTGCCGGCAAGGTAGGTTATGCTAGTGGATTGAGTGTTTGGTTGAGTGTGGATCCTCTTGCAGACCAATATCCTTCCATGAGTCCGTATATGTACACGGCTGGTAATCCTGTTATGTTGGTGGATCCGGATGGGAAACGTATTTGGGTTTTTACATCAAAAGGACAACGGCTTAAATATAAAGACGGTGAATTGTACCAAAGAAGAAAGCTGTTTGGATTTAAAAAGTATGAAGGTGATGATGAAGCCGCAAGAAGCATCCAAAAAGATTTATTTAAGTTGCAAAACAGCAAAGATAAAGTAGTGATTGACGCAGTTAACACACTGCAAAATTCTCGTAGAAATATAAATATAAACCCAGCAGAAGACATTAATGTTCATAATACAAATGGAAATTTTCTAAAAGGCATTTTATCAAAAAGAAAAAGAGTAGAATTAGCTCTTAGGGGAATTAAAATGGGGTCAACCATTGAATACAAACCTACTAATGATAAGAGAAGCTTATTTGTTTTAGGTCATGAAATAAAACATAGTTTGGACTTAAATAACGGGACTTTAAAAAAGGGGTTTATTAAAGCAACAAACGGCAGGCTTATTAGAGCTTTTGAAGTAGATGCTGTTAATTTTGAGAATAGAGTTCGAGCGACTTTGTTTAAGCCTGATGATAAGAATTATAAAAGGACTAAATATCCACCCTATAATAAAGGTAAAGAAGCTACAATTCCTGCTATTGAATTAGATAATTATTAAACAATTAAGATATGTATAATAGAAAAGTATTGATTAATGGAATATTACTGTTTTCTATATTTATTGTGTTTATTTCATGTGGCACTTACAGGTTGCCTAAAAAACAATTTATAAATAATTATGTATGGGAATCTGTCGATTTCAACCCGATGGAATATTACAGTCGGTGTATCGTACTTAAGATTACAAATGGATCAAAAATTGACTCAATATTTGACTTTGCCGATGGTTTTAATACGATTCTTTTAAGTAGAAAGTTTAAAGTTAAAAAGTATAAGTACTATGTATATAATAAGATTGTTGATTGGGATACAATACAATTAACTGATTCCTTGTTTGAAATCCTTAGTCCATCGCAAAGTATTTTTTATTCAAATGAAGTCGATAGTATCTGGCATTTGGGTAAGTGCAGATTTATTTCTCACTATTTTTCAGAAGGTTATTTAAAGAGTTCGGTTGACGATAAAAAGATTGGTCATATCATTTATTTGCTATACAAGAGTAAAATAGCCTTGTATTATGACCCTATTCAAAGACTACTTTTACCTTTACAGTACCCAAATAAATAAAGTTTTATATGTGCCGACCTGCAGCGCACAAAAGAAAACCATACAAAGTGCACGAATATTGGTGCACTTATGAATCCGAAAAATCACATCTCAAATAGGTTTGATTTTTCGGTTTTGTAATAAAAATGCTAGATATTTCTTATTCTATTCTTGAAAAACAGGGTGGATATTTGAATTAGTATTGAGGCTTGATGGTTTTCTTAGTTTTTTGCTGTTCACCGATAAGTCGGTGTGAGCGATACTTACTATTATAGTGTAAAATCACATTTATTACAGGCTTTGTTTTCTTCAATTCGCCTAATTCTGGCTTGTTTCAGTTTTTCTCTGTATTCTTCAGTATCAAACCCCTATAAATAATCTTATTGTCAATAAAGCTTAAAACTTGCTTTACGATTGGTTGGCCTCTAAATTTTGTAAATTTGCTCATGGTATATTTGTTTGTTCGGAATTACAAATATAGCTTTGACAAGGGAACTATTTGAAAAATATTCCCTTGTCTTATTTTTTTGTCGGAAACTAATGATTGATAATCAAAAAATGGGGGATAATATAGAAATACTGGGTTATGTCGCGGGAATTTTTGTCGCGATTTCATTTATGCCACAGGTGATTAAATCGTGGCGAACAAAATCAACAAAAGATATCGCGATTTCATTAACCATTCTTAATTTAACAGGGCAAATACTTTGGACACTCTACGGGATTGGCATTAACAGCATATCCTTAATCGTTATGAGCAGTATCACCTTGTTAATGACCGCTTCTTTGTTGGTTTTGAAAATTAAATACGGATAATCAGTCGAATATCCGAAAACTAAAAACCTGTGCCCGGCCTGATATTATCACCCGGAAAGCCAATAGTGCAGTAGATTTAAGACCAACCCGCCCGCTGTTTCGTGATTTGGAAATGCTGCTTCAAGGCCGCTTTATTAACATTAGTTAATTTTTTTATGTGCCTTCGGCAAATGAAATTATTTACTTTTGGGCTCGTTTAACGAAAAAAAACAGAATTATGGATTTAAGTGGCGTATTGGCTATTTCGGGAAAACCCGGTTTGTACAAAATGGTAGCCCAGAGTAAAAACGGTTTGATTGTGGAGGATTTTGATCAAGGAAAACGTTTTCCGGTTTATTCAACCCATCAAATCAGTGCATTGGAAGAAATCAGCATTTACACCTATGAGGACGATGTGCCTTTGGCGGAGGTGTTTGAGAAAATGTATGAGGTGTTAAACGGCGAAAAGGCGATGTCGCCCAAGTCGAGCAAGAACGAGCTGATGGCCTTTTTCGAGCAGGTTTTGCCCTATTACCATCAGGAGCAGGTGTATCCCTCGGATGTGAAAAAGATTATCCAGTGGTATAATATTTTTCATAAGCACGATATGCTCAAATTCGACGATAAGAAAGAAGATATAAATGACGCGGAAGAGCCCGCGGATAAGGAGGCCGGAAAGGCATCCGAATCCGGCACGGATCAAAACGCGGAAGCATAAATTTTTCAATCCCGTTAAACTTCATTAGTTTAGCGGGATTTTTTTAAGCAAATAACCGAATGACAACAGATAAAAAACGTGCCGAAGACCTGCAAGTGGTCGAAAACCGTAGAATCAACAAAGATTACTATGTGTTGAAACTGGCATCGAAGACCGACCTTCCCAAAATGTATCCCGGGCAATTTGCCGAGCTCTTGGTGCAGGATACGCGTAATGCCTTTTTGCGCCGGCCCATTTCCATTTACAATGTGCTGCCCGAATGCAATTCCTTCGAATTGCTGATTCAGATTGTGGGGGAGGGAACCCGCCTGATGGCGCAGCTGGAAACGGGCGATATGCTGAATGTGGTTTACCCGCTGGGTAAGGGTTTCGATATGCAAACCCCCGGCGATAAAGTGCTGCTGATAGGCGGCGGTGTGGGCCTGGCTCCGCTGCTGTACCTGGCCCGGAAGTTTAACGAAAAGGGCATCCGTCCTTCCATCCTGATTGGCGGACGCGGAAAAGAGAATATAATCGAAACGGAGCAATTTGCCGCCTATGGCGATGTGTATATCACCACCGAAGACGGCAGTATGGGCGAGCAGGGTTTTGTTACGCAGCATTCGGTTATGAATGCTGATTTCGATAAGATTTATACCTGTGGCCCCGACCCGATGATGCGGGCGGTGGCGGCTATTGCGCATAAGCGCAATATCGAATGCGAAGTGTCGCTCGAGAATATGATGGCCTGCGGAATCGGTGCCTGCCTATGCTGTGTGACGGAAACCACAAGCGGCCACCAATGTGTATGTACCGACGGCCCTGTTTTTAATACGAAGAAACTGCTATGGAACTAAATACAAAAGTAAATATCGGCGGGCTGGAATTGAAAAATCCGGTAATGACCGCTTCAGGTACATTCGGTTACGGGCCTGAGTTCGAAGATTTTATTGATATCAACCGTTTGGGTGGTATTGTGGTTAAAGGTACTACCTTGCATCATCGCGAGGGAAATCCCTATCCGCGTATGGCCGAAACACCTTCGGGCATGTTGAATGCCGTTGGCTTGCAAAATAAAGGGGTGGATGTTTTCTGCAAAGAAATATATCCGCAGATAAAGCATTATGATACCAATATCCTGGTGAATGTTTCGGGCTCCACGGTGGAAGAATATGTGGAAACCGCCGAGCGGATTAATGAGCTGGAGCATATTCCGGGTATTGAGCTGAATATTTCCTGTCCGAATGTGAAGGAAGGCGGCATGGCCTTCGGAACCAGTTGCCCCAGCGCGGTGGCCGTTACACACGCCGTGCGCGAGGTGTACCGGAAAACAATGGTGGTAAAGCTGTCGCCCAATGTGACCAATGTGGCCGAAATTGCCAAGGCGGTGGAAGATGTGGGCGCAGACGGGGTTTCGCTTATTAATACCTTATTGGGTATCGCCATTGATGCCGAAACGCGTAAACCCTTGCTTTCGACCATTACGGGCGGACTGAGCGGCCCGGCCGTAAAACCGGTCGCCCTGCGTATGGTATGGCAGGTGTCCAAAGCCGTCAAGATTCCGATTATCGGGATGGGCGGCATTATGAACGCCACGGATGCCATTGAGTTTATGCTGGCGGGCGCCTCGGCCATTCAGGTGGGTACGGCTAATTTTATCGATCCGGCCGTTACCATGAAAATCGTGGACGGCATTGAAGATTATATGCGCCGTCACGGTATTAGCGATATAAATGATTTGGTGGGCGCTATGATTGAGGATTAAGCGTCTGAAATAATCCCAAAAAAAAGCCGTGTGAACCTTGGTTCACACGGCTTTTTTATTTTTTTATGAGCTCTTCCCGCTTAGGGCAGCAACTCACTCTTAATACTCAGAACAATCTGCGGATTCGTCGGGTCGTTGGTAATTACCGTAATGGTTTTATGCTGTCCGTTGCGGCGGCCTTTGGTGTTGAAGGTTACCTCAATCTCCCCGGTCTTGCCTTTCTTAATCACGGTTTCGCTGGGCTTGGTGGCCGTACACCCGCAGCTGGCTTTTACCTTATGGATAATCAAATCCTTTTTGCCTTCATTCTTAAATTTGAAACGGTGTTTCACTAGCGTTCCCGATTTTACCTTGCCGAAATTATAGGTGGTTTCGTCAAAAACAATCTTGGGCGCTTTCTTTAAATCCTTTTCGCTCAGATTCGAAAAATCCTGAACGATGGTAGCGCTGACATTCATGGTTTTCAAGGGCTGCACGGCATCATTGGTACGAATACCGAAGCGGTCCATCACATAACCGAAATCATGCTTTTTGCTGGCGTCGTAGGTAATCACGATATAACCTTCCTGCTTGGGTTGCAAGGTCGAAGGAACCGCTTTAACCGATAAAAATGAAGGAACCTGGGTAAAGCTGATTTCCATCGGATGGCCCCAGTTATTGTAAATCTTCATCGAGTCGGTGCGCATTTCAGTGGTTTTTATATTGTTGAAATTAAGATTGTTACTCATTAATTTCAAATTTCCAATGCTGGTCGGATAGTAGTCGCCTTTTGATTTTTTGCGCGGAGTAACCGTGCCTTTGATAAAGAGCACCGAATTCGGATGGTCGGCATCGTTTACGGTAACGGTAATCGATTTGCGGAAAGGCCCCGGGCGGTGCGCCGTATAATAAGTGGCGGTTACATAACCCTTTTGTCCGGGCTTAATCACATTCTTCGAATAGTCGGAGGCCGTACATCCGCAGCTGGTACGCACATTTACGATTTTCAGGTCGCCGCTGCCCACATTCGTGAAAACGAATTTTGCAATGGCCTTGCCTTGCTCTTCTTTAATGGTTCCGAAATCGTGGGTGGTTTTGTCAAATTTGATTTTTCCGCCCTGGGCCATGAGGTTTAAACTGAAAAAAATCAGCAATACACTCATCAGTCCTTTTTTTAGAATTTTCATGATGTTTGGTGTTTTGTATTGTAAATAATTAAAACTACAGACATTATTGACACGCGGCTTTCAACAAGGTTTAATTTAGCCGCTGAAAGCTTTAGCATGCGGGCAAATGTACATTTTTTTTTATTCGTTGCGATAAGGCACGCATAAAAATGAACAATCTTACGAACGGAAAAGGGCGGAGCTTATTTCGCTTTCGGGCGAAAATCTAACGACAGGGGACGGCTGTTTGAAACCGTGGAAAAATTTTGTTTCTTCACTTAGGAAATTTATCCGATTTTTACACGTTCATTAAGATTATAAGTTGACTTATTTAATACGGTATTTATGAAGCGATTAATTACTATTCTTTCAATATACTTTATTCTTCTTTCTCCGGTATCCGCCCAAGAATTGATTTATGGGGATATAATTCCCATAGGGGCCAATTCTACTGTCGATATCCGACAATTCCGTCTGGCAAACGGGCTTACGGTATATCTGAATCCTGACGTCAATATGCCGGATGTGTATGGAGCCATTGTGGTAAAAGGTGGTTCGAAATATGATCCGGAAGGTGCGAGCGGTACGGCGCATTATTTTGAACATCTGATGTTTAAGGGGACGCAAAACCTGGGAACGGTAAATTTCCGGGAGGAGCGTGTTTATCTGGATTCCATTCGCAGCGCCTACGACTTATTGCAGTATAGTAAGGATGATGAGCTGTTCCGGAAAGGGATACTGCGCAATATAAACCGTTTATCGCAAAAAGCTTCGGAATATGCCATTCCTAATGAGTTTTACCGTGTGATGTCGGAACTGGGCTGTACCGAAATTAATGCCTATACCACCTACGAGAATATAGTGTACCATAATCATTTCCCCAGAGCCAGCATGATGCAATGGATTAATTTGCAGGTGGACCGTTTTCAGGATCCGGTGATCCGGCTGTTTCAAACCGAGCTGGAGACGGTTTATGAAGAGAAGAATATGGCAATGGACAATGTGTTCTATAAGCTGTTTCGTGAGGTGTACCAAAGTTTTTACCCTAATTCGGTTTACGGAAAGCAATCGGTTTTGGGAAGTGTCGAGGATTTGAAAAATCCTTCCATCTCGAAACTGGAAACCTATTTTAAGGATTATTATGTGGCCAATAATATGGCCTTGATTCTGGTGGGGGACTTTGATGCCGATTTTGTGGAGCAAAGCTTGAGTAAGACATTCGGTAACTGGCGTGACGGGCAATTCGAGAAGCGCCCCGACAGCAAGGAAAGTCCGTTTAACGGCCGTGTGGCGGTTAAGAAGAAATTGACTCCGGTACCGGTCGGTATCCTTGGTTTTCGTACGGTACCAAAAGGGCATCAGGATGAACTCGGCCTGGAAATTATTATGGAATTGCTGAATAATAGTGAGTCCACAGGCTTAATTGACCGCCTGGTAAATAATCAGAAACTAATGGATGCGGGGGTGTTTTCCGATACGCATTACGATATCGGCGGGGCCTTCATTTATTATATTCCAAAGATTTTCAGGCAATCACTCGCGAACGGGGAAAAGTTGATTCTGGCGCAATTGGATTCATTGAAGCAAGGCAATTTTGATGATGAGATACTTGCGGCCATTGTGGTAAATAAACGCAAGCAACTGCTGTTGCAACTGGAAGATGCCGATACGCGCGCCGACTTGATTATCGATGCTTTTATGAGCAATAAAAACCTGAAGGATGCGCTTACCCGTATGGAGCAATTGGAGTCGATGAATAAGTCGGAAATCATCAGGCTGGCAAATAAGTATTTCGGTAGCGACTATCTGGCCTTTATGTCGAAAAAAGGATCCAATAAAAGCCCGAAACTGGACAAGCCGGATTTTACTCCGCTCAATCCGAAAAACCGTTTCGCGAGTAGCGAATTAGCGATGAAAATTGAGCAGTCAATGGGGGAGGTGCCGGAGCCTGATTATTTGGATTTTGGTAATGATATAAAATTCAGAGATCTGGAGGAGAACCTGCATTTCTTTTATACTCCGAATCCGATGAATAATATTTATACGCTGACTTATCGAATCGGAACAGGCAGCTGGGAAAAGCCCGGGCTGGAGGTGCTGGCGGCTTATTTAAGCAAGGTGGGCAGTGCGGAAAAAAGCTTTATAAAATTTCGAAACGAACTGCAGCAAAAGGGTACTTCATTGCGCATGTGGACGGATAAAAGTTATTTCTATATCCGCCTGAGCGGTTTTGACGAATATCTGGCATCCGACCTGTTTAATTTGAAAGACCTGCTGCTGACACCGGAGCAAAAACCGGAGGTGTTGAAGCAGCTGGCCGCTGAAAATAACACCGCATACCGCATGTTGAAAAAGGATGTGGCAACACAGTCTTCCATCTTGAACAGCTATGCGCTTTACGGAGCGGAATCGCCTTATTTGAAACGATTGGGTAAAAAAGAACTGAAAAAGCTGACACTGGCGGACCTGAACAGTCTGTTACGCGATTTGCTGACCTATGAAACAGAGGTGCATTATGCAGGTGCTTTGGAGATGGAATATGTATCCGGGCTGCTCGGGTCTTATCATCCCATGCAACTGCCTTTAAAGCGCAGCAATAGTCCGCTTGAGCCTGTGCCGGCTGAAATCACGGAGCATGAAGTCTTTTTTGTGGATAATAAAGATGCGCTGCAGAGTCATATTCGCTTAAATATTACCTCGCTTCCGGTTACCGGAGATCAGCGTTTGATTATGCCGTTGTTCAACCGCTATTACGGTCTTGGCATGTCGTCTGTTATTTTCCGGCAGGTGCGTGAGTATAATGCATTGGCTTACGGAGCATACGGCTATTTGCGGGCGCCCTTTAATTTTAAGAAGCCGGCACGCTTTGACGCCTGGATGAGTACACAAGCGGATAAAACTGATGACGCTTTGAATCTGTTGCTCACCTTGGTGGACAGTATGCCCGAAGAACACGCGCCTTTGGAGCCCTATAAACAGGCTTTTTTACGCTCGCTGAATGCCCAATTGCCCGGATTTCGCAGCAATTCATTTGTGCTGTCAAAATGGTTGCGTCAAGGGTATAAAGACGACCCGCGCAGACGGCAGTATCTTATAGGCGGTCAGGTGATGCTGGACGAAATTGATTATATCTTCGGAACCTATATCAAAGGCCGCTATCATCGGCTCAACATTGTGGGCGACAGCCGTCGTATTGATATGGAACATTTGCAAAACGACGGACGGTTTCATAAACTGAAATTTAAGGATATCTATCGAAGATAGCTTTTTTGGCTTGCGCGTGAAGATTTCTGATG
>CAYUAN010000399.1:0-3144 GCA_964442545.1 uncultured Prolixibacteraceae bacterium
AGCGTAGTCGAGATGCCTGTGGTTTATGCCATTTTTGAACCTTTCTGCAAGCTAGCCCCCAAGCGCAGAAAACCGTCCTCCCGGCACAGATTCCGCGAGCGCAAAGCGCGAAGCGGACTTCTCCCGTGCAAAAACCAACGCCATTCAATATTCAGGAACCGGAGCCTCGACTCCGCTCGACGACCTGGAAGACGGAAGACCGAAGCTGGAAGACCGCAGGTCATCGAGCGTAGTCGAGATGCCTGTGGTTTATGCCATTTTTGAACCTTTCTGCAAGCTAGCCCCCAAGCGCAGAAAACCGTCCTCCCGGCACAGATTCCGCGAGCGCAAAGCGCGAAGCGGACTCGTCCCGTGCAAAAGGAAAAAGGAAAAAGTATCAAGGAAAAAGTTGGGTGTTAGAAGATTAAGGAAAAATAAATATTATTATATTTGTACTTTATAAATATATTTTTAATTATGAAAACTTTTACCAGTTCATTGCCTGATGATGTGCTTAGGCTATTGGCGGAGCAGGCACAAAAACTTTCGATCTCGAAAAACAAAATCATCGAAAGGGCGCTGCGCATTTATCTCGACCAACTAAAACGGGCCGAATATATTCAATCCTACAAACAAGCCGGGCAGGACGAAGATATTATGTCCATAGCGGAAGAGGGAATGGAAGATTATCTTAAACAGCTGGACGAATGAAGCAAGGGGAAATTTGGTACGCCGATTTAAATCCCGCAACGGGAAGCGAGCAGACGGGATTCCGGCCGATATTAATCGTCAGCGGAAATATGCTGAACGAGCATCTAAAGGTGGTAATCGCCATGCCCATTACCACAAAAATCAAAAATTATAAAGGAAACCTTGTCCTGCAACCGGATGCGCAAAACGGGCTGACTCAGGAATCTGAAGTCCTTAGTTTTCATATCCGTTCCATTTCGAAAGAGCGCTTAAAACGCCGTATCGGAAAAATCTCAAAACGCGATCTACAGGAATTGATTGAATCACTCAATGACATTCTCCGGTATTAACTGATTGCCCGCTACTTATACCGCTTAAACACCAGGCTCGCGTTATGGCCGCCAAAGGCGAATGAATTGGAGAGGGCGACGCGAATTTCACGCTTTCGCAGGGTATTGGCCACATAATCCAGGGGTAATTCCGGGTCGGGGTGCACGAGATTTATGGTCGGGTGCAAGCGCTGCTGCTCTATGCTTTTTACGGTTACGGCCGCTTCAATCGCTCCTGCCGCGCCAATAGTATGGCCAATCATCGATTTTGTTGAATTAACGCATAAATTTTCGGCATGCGCGCCAAAAACTTTTTGTATCGCCTTGGTTTCATACAAATCGTTCAGCGTGGTAGAAGTGCCGTGGGCATTTATATAATCCACTTCTTCGGGCTTTATTCCGGCATCGGCCAAGGCCTTTTCCATGGTACGGGCCATCCCCAGGCCGTCGGTTTTAGGCGACATAATATTAAAGGCCTCACTGGTTAAAGCATAGCCGGCCAGCTCGGCATAAATCTTCGCGCCTCTTTTGCGGGCGTGGCGCTCGCTTTCCAGCATGATGATTCCGGCCCCCTCGCCAATTACAAAGCCATCGCGGTCCGCCGAAAAGGGCCTGCTTGCTTGTTCCGGCGCGTCATTGCGGGTGGATATGGCATACAGAGCGTTAAAACCTTCGATTTCTTCGGGATTAATAGCCGAATCTGCTCCGCCGGCCAGCACAAAATCCGCTTTCCCGGTTTTGATTAAATCATAAGCCGCGGCAATGGCATAAGCCGATGAGGCACAAGCAGTAGCAATGGCGTAATTGGGGCCTTCGAGCCCAAACTCCAAAGAAATCCAGGCCGACAAAGCATTATTCATTCCTTTCAGGATGCGGTTGCGCTCGTTGGTGCCCTTTTCCACGGACGAGTTTCCGGTATTTACCACACCCAAAACCACCGCACAACGTTCCGCATCAAATTCATCCAGGGGAATTTGATGGTGTTCAACAGCTTCCTTCGCCGCCGTCAGACACATCCGCGACACCCGCGTCATTTGTTTGGCCACACGCTTTTTCACGTATTTCTTCGAATACTCTTCAAATGCTTCGGGCAGCTGCGCCGCGATTCGGGTATCCAATCCGGAAGGGTCAAACAAGCGAATACGACTCACCCCGCTCTCCCCTTTCAGCATCCGCTCCCAGTTTTCGTCTATATTCAAACCCAATGCACTAATCACATTGATTCCGGTAACCACTACTTTTTCCTGACTCATTGTATTAACTTTTTATTCTTAAAAAATTCCCATTCCTCCATTTCCGTATCCAAATATTCCTCCACTGCTCGCCACAAATCTTTTTCGGGGATAGCGGTTTTGGCCTTCGCCCATAAAAAGGCTTCGCCTAAAGCTTTCCCCACAGCATCTAATATTTCCCGCTTTTTTTCAAAATCCGGATTTTCTTCTTTTTCACTTTGATAAAAATTCATACCGCTGCCCGATAAACGGTTCATCTCTTCCAACAAGGGCGAATAATGTTGCTTATCTTCCCTAGCCAGATAGGTTTGCGCCGATTGCAGAATCAAATCCAAACCTACAAAATCCATCATCTCAAAAATGCCCATCGGCATCAATTTTTCTTTGAGCGCCGCATCGATTTGGCGTAGCGAGATTCTGCTTTGCCGGGCATACGAAAACACAGCCGCCTGGAAATAAAGCATTAAACGATTGAGCAATAAAGCATCCTGTTCTTTTTGCAGCAGTACTTTACGATTATTTTCCTCAAGAAATTTTACCAAAAGGCCCCGATCTTCAGCCTTGGCTCCTTGTGCTTGAACCAGCTCCACCGTAGCTTTTGTTTCCACCGGAAAGAAAAAATGCAAGCCATAAATTTTTTGCCGTAAGGATTCGTCCGCACTGAGCATTTGCGGCAGAAAAGAAGAGGAATTGGTGGCGATAAGCGCCCCGGGCTTTTTTATCCGGGCGATTTCTTCAAGCAAATTTTGCTTTGCCGGCAGCTCCTCACGGATGCACTCGATAAATAAATCCGCATTCCGGGCTAAAGTTAAATCGGTATGTATTTGAAAATGTTCTTGTTTGCGTTGAAATCCCGCCTCATCAATCAGGCCGTTTTTAAGCTCACGTTTTATTTTCCGTTGGAATTTTTTGCG
>CAYUAN010000400.1:0-10791 GCA_964442545.1 uncultured Prolixibacteraceae bacterium
CTCCGCCAATAAAACCGGAGCACTGGTCGCTATGGGCATTGTGCTGTTTAGCTTTAGTATCGAATATTTCTATAAAACGAAGGAGAAAAAAACGAAATCCTAAATGCGCAATAAAATCAATAAAACTCATTAACACATAACACATAAATTATGACCGAAGAACAATTTAACAAAATCGTAGAGCTTTTGGAAAGTATTGATAAACGACTTAAAGACATAGAATCCAATACCAACGGACTGGACGATCTGTCCGCGCAACCTTTGGTTTTGGATTTGATTTACGAACAAATCATGCAGGATAGTCTGGACCGGTTTTAAGCAATTTATTCTGCGAAAAGGAAGTGAAAGGCATTAAAAATCGCGTCTTTACCTTATTACTCTGCATTTACTAATTGAATTTAGTAGTTGTCCCGGCAACGAGTATATTTTTCATAATTTTACCTTTCGTTAATAAAGATACATCCGATGCGCAAAATATACACTGTTGGCGAGGCCATTTACGACATAATTTTTGAAAACCGCAAACCCGTTGACGCCAAGGTTGGCGGGGCCATGATTAATACTTCCGTATCCTTGGGGCGACTGGGCTTACCCATTTATTATGTGGGCGATACGGCCAATGATGTGGTGGGCGATATTATGGTCGATTTCCTGAAAGAGAATAGGGTGGATGTGCGCCATTTTACCCGCTACGATAATTCGAAATCACGTTTGGCGCTGGCTTTTGTGGATGATAAAAATGCCCCGCGCTATTCGTTTTACAAAATCAAAACCGACCAAAAGATTCGTCTGGATTTTCCGGAAGTCCGTAAGGATGATATTATTCTGTTCGGCTCTTTTTACGGCATTAAAGTGGATGTGCGCGGCCAGCTGGTCGATTTTCTGCTGCAGGCCCGCAAGGTGGGGGCGATACTGATTTACGATCCGAATTTCCGTCCGAACCATAGCTCGCTGTTGAGTGCTGTTTTGCCTTATATCGAGGAGAATATCCGCTTTGCCGATATTGCCAAAGGCAGCAATGAGGATTTTGATTTGATATTCGGAAAAGATAATTTCGAGGATGTGGTAAACCGCTTGCTGAAGGTGGGAATGAAGCGGCTGATTTATACGCGCAATGCGGAGGGCATCGATGTGCATCTGCCCGGCCGTCAATTTCATAAGGATGTAAAAAAACTAAATCCCGTCAGTGCTGTCGGGGCAGGAGATACCTTTAATGCCGGCCTGATTTATTATTTGTTCAAAAACAATATCGGCAAGGAAGAACTGGACCAGATGAGCCCGCTGCAATGGGACGAAATGCTGGACTTAGCCAACCGCTTTGCCGCCGATGTGTGTATGAGTATGGATAATTATATTAGTGAGGGGATGGTTGAATTGGTGAATGGCCTGCCTACCATCCCTGTCGGGAGGAAATCCGGCAGGTAGGTTGAATGGCCTGCCACCCTGTCGGGAGGAGATCCTACCATCCCTGTCGGGAGGAAATCCGGCAGGTAGATTCGTTGATTATTTTTAGATTGGAGTATTGGTATAGAGAAAGTCAAAAATAAAATCGCCCCATCGCCCCATCGTTCTTTCGCCCCCTCGCCCCATCGTTCTTTCGCACTCTCGCACCTTTGCTCCCTCGTTTGTCAAAAAACTAAAAGACAACCTGGAAACGCATCTGGAAAATATTCGAATGTCCTTCGTAATATGATTTGGAAACCGTGTAGATATAGTTTGCAGCAATTTTAACCGCGGAATTCATATACCAGTTCAGGCCCACGGTATAATTGTCCATCAATCCGCCATTGAAGTCGTCGGCATTAAAATCGGTTCGTGAAAAACGGAAGGCAAGTTCAAAAGCCCCCGGGCCGCCTTCTTTTCCAAAACTTTTCCTGGGCCGGATAATATCGAAAGCGGTTTTCTTTTTGGAATAATTCCGGTGCTCTCCGGTGATAAACCACGACAAAGTCGCATAATAGTGCGCTGATGAATAAGATGTTTTGGCGTAATTGGCCGTGTCGCCATGCGTGAAATTGTATATATGGTATTCGCCCTGGATGGAAAAACTATTCCATACATAAGCAAGTTCCAAATTGGCAACATCAAGATTTTTCATATCCTGCACTTTGATTTTAATGTATTTGGGTGCCAGGTGGGCCTCGGGACGGAGACGCAGCAGATATGTGGAATTGTCCAGATAAGCGTGCGAATAGGCCAGTCCCAGGTGTAAAACCTGATAGGAATTATCCTCGTCTTTGTAGATAGGCAAGCCCACAATGCGGCCGGTTATATGGTAACCGTTTCCGATATATTTATTGCTGGCAATGGTCGGATAAAAATAACCCAACTGCCAGCTCAAACGGCGGTCGAGATGTTGGCGGTAAATCATAAAACCCAGCCGGCGGTCCAAATCAAGATAACTGCTCACCGGACGCTCCATCATGGTTAGGTATTTGGAACTGGTCAGTGTATTCAGTCCGATGGGTTCTTTAAAATGTCCCACCTTCAGATTTCCTACCACCGGAATATGTTTAAACTTAAGCCAGGCGTCTTTAAGGCTCAGGGCATTGTTGGCAAAGTCAATTTGCAGTTTGAAATCCAGAAATTTATACAAACTTCCGGAGGTAAAGAAACGGGCCCGGCGAATCTCAACACCATTGGCTGCGGTATTGAAATTACCACTCATCACACTGTCTTGGTCGATATACATTATGTCGTATTGTACACGGCCTCCCATTTTAATTTTGACGCTTTTATCCGCATTTTCAATCCGTAAACCGTTTTTCCAGTGTACCTTGTAGGGATTGTCGTTCTGGGCAAGCAATGTTCCTGAAAAAATGACGGTAAAAACAATCCCGAATAGAGCATGTAAAATTTTTTGCATCACATTAATGGTTTAATTTTTTATGATTTTAGTTCCTGTTACGCTTGCAAAAATAGATTATTGAATTTTTCCTCCATGGCTTTGTTTCAAACTTAACAATAAAGTAACAATAAAGAAACATTAAAGCCGCTTTTCCGAATTTTATCGTGTGCTAAAACCACAAAAAAAGGTATATTTGTACATCCCAATTAATAATGATGGTAAAGCACATTCTATTTTCTTTTTTAGGCCTCTTTTTGTTTCTTACGTTAATGGCGCAGGATACGACGGAACGGCTGCCGAAAGTTTATGTTTTTAATATCGATGAAGAAATAGCACCGCCTGTAGCCCGGCGAATGAAAAAGGCCTTCAGTGAAGCCCATCAAATTGAGGCCGACTTAATTGTGTTGCACATGAATACCTACGGCGGATTGTTGGATGCTGCCGATACCATGCGCAGCCGTATTCTCCGCTCAAAAATTCCGGTAATCGTATTTATTGATAATAATGCCGCATCTGCAGGTGCTTTGATTTCCATTGCCTGCGACAGTATTTATATGACCAAAGGCGCCAGTATCGGTGCGGCCACGGTAGTAAATCAAAGCGCACAGGCATTGCCCGATAAGTATCAATCCTATATGCGGGCCATGATGCGTTCGACGGCGGAGGCCAAAGGGCGCAATCCTGATATCGCGGAGGCGATGGTGGATCAGGATTTATATGTTCCTGAGGTGTCCGATTCGGGTAAGGTGCTGACTTTTACCACTTCCGAGGCCATTGCCAACGGCTTTTGCGAAGCGCAGGTCGAAAGTGTGAACGAGGCGGTACAGCATTACGGTTTTCCGGAATTTGAAACCTATAAACTGGAGATTGGGGTTACGGATAAGATTATCGACTTTCTGATTAGCCCGATGGTACACGGGGTGTTGATTATGATTATCGTGGCCGGGATTTATTTTGAACTACAAACGCCCGGAATCGGTTTTCCGTCCATTGCCTCATTGATTGCCGGGCTGCTCTATTTTGCGCCATTGTATATCGAAGGCCTGGCCGAAAATTGGGAAATAATGGTTTTTATTGCCGGTATCGTTTTAATAATGCTGGAAGTTTTTGTGGTGCCCGGATTTGGAATAACCGGCGTATCAGGCATCGTTTTCGTAGTGGTGGGCCTGGTGTTAAGTCTGCTGGCCAATGTTCGTTTCGATTTTAGTCCGGTTGACTTCAATAGTTTGCTCGAAGCCTTGTTTATAGTTTTGTTGGCCATTATCGGGGCCATGGTGCTGTCGTTTGAGGCGGCCAGGCATTTATTGGGCAATCCGCGTTTTGGTATCGCTCTGGCCAAAACCCAACAGCATGAAGAAGGTTATGTGGCGGCAGATACTTCCTTGGCTTCCCTGATTGGGGCCGAAGGCACTGCCTACAGCATATTGCGTCCGGCGGGAAAAGTGTTGATAGAGCAGGATGTTTACGATGCCGTTTGCCGTGAGGGCTATATTGAAAAAGGGGAGAAAGTACGGGTGAAGGATTTTAAAAACGCGCAACTGATTGTTGAGAAAACAAACTAAATTAATTTCACATTGCATATAAAACTGTTTTTATGATTCGCATTTTCATTATTGACGACCACCAATTATTTATTGACGGATTGAAAGCGCTGCTTGGAATAGTAGAGCAAGTGGAGATTGTCGGCTCTGCCTCCAGTGGGGAAGAGGGCCTTAAGGAATTGGAGAAAATTAAGGATAAAGTGGATGTGCTGATTACGGATTACAGTATGGAGGGTATGTCGGGTTACGAAGTGGTCAAGCAGGTGCGCGAACGTTTTCCGGATATCCGTATTCTGACCCTGACAATGCATGATGAGATTGAGTACATCAATAAAATGATTAATGTCGGTTCGCTGGGTTATTTGATGAAAAATACCGGACGTGCCGAGCTGATTGAAGCCATTGAAACGGTGAATAACGGCAAGAGTTTTTACTCCAAAAGGGTAAAGGATGCCATATTAAATCAATATACCGAGAAGATGGTGCCCAAACCCAAACCAAAAGAAAAAACAGAAGTTGAGGTGCATTTTACGCCGCGCGAACGACAGGTCTTGAAACTAATGGTTTCGGGCCTCCCAAGCAAGGAAATAGCCGATGTGCTTTGCATGAGTTTCCATACCGTGAATACTCATCGCAGGAATATTAATTCCAAGATTGCCGCAGTAAGCGATTTAACGGTGCATCAATATGCCAAGAAATACGATTTGCTTGATTAAGCGAAATTAGCGCATATAAAAAAACACCGGCTCAAATCATGGCCCGGTGTTTTTTTATACAATGAAAACGGTGTTTAGAAACTGTACATTGCGATAAACTGGATTCGCCCTGCCGTTCCGTCTTTTCCATAGAAATCCTGACGATAGGCGTGTGCATATTCCACGGCAAAAGATAAATTATCCACCGGATACCACCAAAGGTTGGCTACAGCCCAGTATCCTAACATAAAGTCGTCGAAACTTGAATATACATCAATATCGTTTTGCACATTGGTAACTCCGAAAACCACGGTAGAACTAAAATTCTTTTTCTTGGTCCAGAAGTGATCATAGCCCAAGAAACCACCCACTACTGGAAGCAGGGAAATGTCGTGTGTTCCGCTGGAAACGGCATCCCACAGACGACCTTCGTAGCCTACCAGATAACGGCTGATTCCGCGGCCTAGTGATGCTTGCAGATACAGTTTATCCTGACGCTGGCCCAAGGTGAAAATAGAAGAAAGGGCGATGCCGTAACCGGTTTTATAATAATGAGTGCTGTCCACTCCGTCGAAATAGCGAATATTACGATAAACACCGCTAACTTGTAAATTTACCCGCTTGGTATCAAAGCGATAACGCAGTGTGAAATCCGGAACGTTCTGATTTGAGGTAAACACCAATGTGTCAAACATTACCGGTGAATCGGGACCTGAGATATAGTCAAGTGACGGGCCCTCGGCAGAAATTGCGAGGGAACTTTTCTCTCCTCGCAGGATGTGGTAGCGGATCATGGTTGGGCGCGGCCATATTCCGGTTGGAGGACCGTCGTAGTCCGTAACATTCGGCCAGCACATCTCGTCCGCCATATTCGACCAGGTTTGTCCGAAGTCGAAACGTCCTACGCTGATTAAAGCATGACGCAAACGGAATGCTCCGGTACCGCTTACAAAATCACCCTCCACATACAGCTTTATTTCACCTAAACTTTTGGTCTGATGTGTACTCTTAAAACGCAAACGGGTTTGGAAAGCGTCAAAATTCATAAACGGGTCGTCAATATGATCGCCCACAGGCACACTGGCAATATTTAGTGCCGGATACTTGCTGTCGATACCGACAAAATCATAATTGAAGATAGACCATACCCAACCGCTGAATGCGATTTCATGCTTGGGCTTGCCGTTTAATGTGTCTTTTGTGGAGAATTTGAAATTTTGCGAAAAAGCAAATAAGGGAATCAATACCATAACAATAAGTACAATTCTTTTCATACAGTTCAGATTAGTTAAAGTTAATAAGTTCGTTTATGTAGTGCCGTAAATTGTGTTCGAATTTTCTTTAACAAATGTAATGATAAAAATCTTAATAAAGCTAGACCTTCCGGCGGATAATTTTGTGCGAAATTATTCCGTTCGCGGCTTTTTTGTTACAAATTATCCGATAATACGGGTGCAAACAGCTTTTTTATAAAAGCCTGTTATTATTTGGCTGCAGCTTCATCCAATTCCGGTTTTCCTTCTTGACTTTTATCCCGCTTTTTTTCGTAGTTAAACAATTTGCCGATGGCGACAAAAAGCATGGGGTAGAGGAATACGCCCAGGAAGGTGGCAATCGTCATGCCGCCCAGCAGGGCAAGTCCCATTACCTTGCGTGCTTCTGCGCCGGATCCGGAGGCTACCACCAGAGGAAACACGCCAAGAATAAACGAAAACGCCGTCATCAAAATCGGGCGGAAGCGGGATTGTGCCGCTTTAATAGCGGCGTCGAACAAGCTCATACCTTTCTTAAATTCATCATTGGCAAACTCCACAATCAGGATGGCGTTTTTGGCGGCCATTCCAATCAACATCACAAAGGATATCTGGGCGAAAATATTATTCTCAAAAGTGGGGCTGAGAAAACGGCCCAGCCAGAGGAAAAGGAAAGCCCCGAAAATAGCGAATGGCGTTCCTAACAATATGCTCAGCGGTAAGGACCAGCTTTCGTATTGGGCGGCAAGAATCAGGAAAACGAAAATCAGGGAGAGGGTCAGAATCATACCCAGCGAGCCCGATGCCTTTTTTTCCTGATACGACATCGCGTTCCAGGCATAGCTCATATCGTTTGGCAAAACTTTGACCGCCACTTCCTCCAGTGCTTTCATCGCATCGGCTGAGGTGTAGCCCTCGGCCGGGCCTCCCGTTATTTCCACGGCGCGGTACAGGTTAAAGCGTGTGGTATAATCGGGCCCCGAAATATTGCGCACGGTGGCAATGGCCGTCAGGGGAACCATATCCCCGTTCTTGTTTTTTATAAAGAAGCTGTTCAGGTTTTTCCGGTCGATGCGGTATTGCGGCTCGGCCTGGATATAGGTTTTATACAAACGCCCGAAACGGGTAAAGTCGTTAACGTAGGCCCCGCCCATAAAGGCGCCAATTGTGGTATAAAGTTCGTCCAAAGGTACTCCGAGTTTCAGGGCTTTCTCGCGGTCGATATCGATATAACGTTGGGGTACATCGGCCTGGAAGGTGGAAAAGGCCTGCCCGATTTCGGGCCGTTTGTTGGCCTCCAGAATAAAGCGGTTCATCTGTTCGGCCAAATATTCCGGAGTATGGCCGCCCTTGTCCTGCAACATCAGACTGAAACCGGATCCGTTTCCGAGTCCCGGAATTGCCGGGGGGCCGAAAGCAAAACATTGGGCGTTTTTGATTTCGCTTTGCAAACGTACATTCAACTCGTTGATTAATTGCTTCACCGTTTTATCCCGCTCCGCCCAGTCTTTTAGCGAGATAAACATAAATCCGGTATTGGATGTCATTGTTCCCGACAAAATGCTGAAGCCCGCCGAGGTGGTTACATATTCCACTTCGGGGAAACTCATCACGATTTCGTCCGCCTTTTGGGTGACTTCGTTTGTCCGCTGCAATGAGGCGGCATTGGGCAATTGAATATTTACAAAGAAATAGCCCATATCTTCTTCGGGGATAAACCCGCCCGGTACCATTTTCCCCAACAGCCCTGCCAGTACGGTCATAATCAGAATAAATATCGCCCCGCGTTTAATTTTACGGGTCACGATATTCGTAAACTTCATATAAGATTCGTTGGTGCGGTCGATACCCCGGTTGAATTTATCGAAAAACTTGCCGATAAATCCGTGATATTTTGTGGGTTCCTTTAATAAAATGGAACAAAGTGCAGGGCTTAAACTCAGTGCATTAACGGAAGATACAATTACCGAAACCACAATGGTAATGGCAAATTGCTGATACAGCCGTCCGCTGATTCCGGCCATTCCGGCCACGGGAATAAATACGGCTATCAAAACCAGCGTTGTTGCGACGATGGGGGCGCTTACCTGTTTCATCGCACTGAGGGTTGCCTCTTTGGCGTTCATCCCCTTGGCGATATTTACCTGCACGGCTTCCACCACCACAATGGCGTCATCCACTACGATACCGATGGCCAAAACCAGGCCGAGCAAGGAAAGTACATTGATACTGAAGCCCAGCAATGGGAAAAACATAAAGGCGCCAATCAGCGATACGGGGATAGCCAGGGTAGGGATTAGGGTTGCGCGCCAGTCCTGGATAAAAAGAAATACCACCAGGATTACCAGAAGCAAGGCGATAATCAAGGTTACGATAATATCTTTGATTCCGGCATTGATGGCCCTTGTGGTATCCATCGAAATTTTGTAATTGATATGCTCGGGAAATTTCTTTTCCAAGACAGCCATCTCGGCTTTAACATTCTGTGCCAGTTCCACGGCATTGGAGCCCGGTGCCTGATAGAGTGCGATAATGGCGGCGGTTTTTCCGTTCATTCGCGGTATGGTATTATAGGATTCCACGCCCAGATTAATGGTGGCCAATTGCTTGAGCTTCACTTGTGTGCCGTCAGCTAAAGTGCGGATAACAATGTTCCCGAATTCTTCGGCCGAGTTGAAACGGCTGGGCAGGCGCACCGTATAGGTAAATTCTGTTCCGGGAGGGGCGGGTTCGGCTCCGAATTTTCCGCCGGGAACGATGGTGTTTTGCTCGTTTATGGCCCGGATGATATCCGTTACGCTGATTTTCATTTGTGCCAGGCGGTCGGGCTTTACCCAAATACGCATCGAATAATCGGAAGCGCCCAATACATCCACACGCCCGATGCCCTTGATACGGGCCAGCTGGTCTTTGATATTGATTAAGGCGTAATTTCCTAAGAAGTTCTGGTCGTATTGTCCGTCGGAGGTAAGGGTAATCAGCATCAGAATGCTGGGCAGTGATTTTTCGGTAGTTACCCCAAATTGCTTTACCGCCGCAGGCAAACGGGCAGAGGCCGCCGAAACCCTGTTTTGGGTCAAAACGGTATTCATATCGGGGTCGGTGCCCACATCAAAACTGATTTCGATGGTCATCGTGCCGTCGTTGGCATTGGTGGATTTCATATACAACATATTATCCACGCCGTTTATCTGTTGCTCCAGCGGAGCGGCCATCGACTCTTCCACATTCAGGGCGCTCGCTCCGGTATAATTACCGCGCACTTGCACAATCGGCGGTGTGATGTCGGGGTATTGTTCCACGGAAAGATTAAGCATCGACATCGTGCCAACCAAAACGATAACAATGGCGATAACCATAGCCACAACCGGACGGTGTACGAAGAAATTTCCTTTTGAATCTGCCATATTAATTCGCGCTTGTGTTGATTGCTTTACTATGGAATACCGTGTCCACGGGAATTACATTTATTCCCGGGCGAACTTTCTGCAGCGCCTCGAAAACAATTTTCTCACCCGCTTTCAGCCCCTCTTCAACTATGGCGATATCGCCCATCCGTTCGCTGGTGTTTACCTTTCGTTGAACCACCGTATTGCTGTCGTTTACTACATACACAAAGAAATAACCCTGTAATTCCATAAGGCAGCGATGCGGTATTACAATGGCATCATCTGCATAGTAAGCCAGAACTTTCACGGTACAGTTCATTCCCGGCCGCAGCAGGCCGTCAGGATTCGGGAAGCTGGCTTGTACCAGCATCGACCCGGTGCTTTGGTTGATGCTTCGGTCGATAAAATCGAAATTTCCTTTATGCGAATATTCTTCGCCGTCGGCCAGTATAATGGAAATCAAAGAGGAGTCTTTTTTATTCCGCTGATTGTTTTTAATACTGTGTTTGGTCATCAGCAGATATTGCTTTTCGGTAAGCGAGAAATCCACCCGCACGGTATCGATGGAGGAAACCGTATTGAGGATAACAGGATTCGGCTCGCGCCCCACAAATTCGCCCACCCGGGCTTTGGTTTTGCCGATAATGCCGTCGATGGGTGAATAGACTTTGGTATAGCTCAAATTGATTTCCGCCGAGCGCAGATTAGCCTTTGCGGCTTCCAGATTGGCCACGGCCGCCTCATATAGGGCTTGTGCAGCATCCAGTTCGCGTTGGCTTACCGCGTTGATTTTGGCCAGGGGCTTTATCCGTTTCAGGTCCGCTTCGGCTTTTACCAGGGAGGTTTTGGCTGCGGCAACCTCACTCTGCTTGGCACTTACTAATTCCAGCAATGCTTGTGGATCGATGGTGTACAATAGCTGTCCTTTTTTTACAAAGGAGCCTTCTTTGAAGTTGATACTTTCCAGAAAACCTTCCACACGGGCGCGGATGGGGATGTCTTTTTTACCGTTTATCTGCCCCACAAAATCGATGTAGATTGGAACATCACGGCTTTCGGCCGTAA
>CAYUAN010000401.1:0-14143 GCA_964442545.1 uncultured Prolixibacteraceae bacterium
AATTAGTAAATACTACAAAATGCCTCAATATGTTGTATGTGCGCATTATCGGATATAATGCTTGCTGTAGAAAGCCAAAACGGCTGTCACAATAGTTTTTCCGTCCGGATAAATTCCCGCGTAGTAACCCGCCTTAGGTGCTCCTCAACAAATTAATAATAGTAAAAATCTTTCGGGGCGCGGCCATAAAGCGGGATGGTCCATCCGACTTTTAATCCCATCAGCAGATCAAATTTATCGGCATCATCCTGTTTCAGGTCGTCGGCATTATAATCGCGGCGACTTTTGGTCCAGGCCTGCGTAAATTCCAGCCCGATATAAAAATTGGCCAGGTTATGATTGCCGTAATAACGGTAGCCGACGGTTTCGGTCAGGCTGAAACCGTTGGAAAGCCGGTCGTACATCTTGGCGTATTCGCCGGTAATTTGCGGCGCCACATTGCCGGGATTGTCAATCTTGACATTATGCTGCAAGAATCCGCCACCCACTTGCAGAAAGGGGCCGGAATTGGGATTGGGCGACCAGAAATGAAATTGGTAGCCCGTGAAAATAAAAACCGAAAGGCCGCGCATCGACAGGTAAACCTCGGCATACTGGCCGTTTCCGTCAATCACATAGCCGTGGTCGGTTTGTATATTTTTGAAATAGGATTCCTGATTATTCACATTGGGCCCGAATAAAATGGAGGCGTCAAGGCCCAGAATAAAATTGCTTTTGAGTTTCAGGCTGAATTCCCCTCCCAGATTGTGAAAATTCCCGAAACGCCGGGCGATATCGCCGTTTACCATTTCGTAGGCGTAATGTATGCTGATGGCCGGAATGGTAATGGACGAATCACGCACCGCCTTTTGTCCGAATGCCCCCGGGGCGCTCAGCAAACCGGCCAAAAGAAATATGAAAAGGTATAATTGTTTCATGCTTATAGTTCCGCTGCGAAGATAACGAAAAGCTTTAGCGGAAAGTATGCTTAGAGCAGATTTTATCTGTGGGCCGCATGCGATTTGCCCTATAATGGGATAATGCGGCGAATAAGCGTTTTAAGGCATGCCCTTGTGGACTTCTGTTAAAAGTTTATATTAATCCTCCCAAAATTCATATTCCGTTTTTACCTCATAAACCGCACCCGGGCGATCGCCTGTGCTGTTAATTAGTACTTTGGAAAAGATAATCCGGCCTTCCGAATCGTATTCCCGCACCACTTCGTAGCGGACAATATCATCTTCTTCATCTTCATCAACTTCCTCCAGCTCAACCGTCTCAATCTCGTTGCCCGCTTCGTCATATTTACGCTTCCGGACAATGGTCTCGAGCGCGTTTTCCACGGTTTCCCGAATCATATTGCCCTGCTCATCGTATTCGTAACTTGTATCTTCCACGGGTTTATTACGCTTATTGAATTTCTGCTCCAGAATCAAGCGGCCTTCGCTGTCGTAAGAATAAAGCACCTTGTATTCCGACTCTTCGGGCACATTCTTAAAATAGCGCTCCGCCAATCGTCCGTCCGCATCGTATTTACGTCGCTCTTCTTCCTCCAAATCACCGAAATCGTTGATACGCTTATAATAGGCCAGTTTGTCGCCTTCGTATTCCCAAAATTCCTGCTGGCCCGCTTCCCCGTCTTCATCCACACTAATGCTTTCGACGCGATGGCCCGCGGCATCATATTTATGGGTGGTGATATCCAGGCTTCCGTCGCTGTATTCCGTAATGCTTTTGACCAGGTGTCCCCCGGCATCATATTCATAGGTTTCGGTTTGCCCGATTTCCTCCGCATCGGCATAAACGAAATGTTTTACCTTGGCGCCGTCCTCATAATGATATTCGTATTTGTCGGAAAACACGCCCCCCGGGCCCCAGTTGGCTTCAAGGATTAGGTTTCCCGCCCGGTCGTATTCTTTCAAACTAAGCGGATTTTCCACCATTTCGAAATGGTCGTCAGCCGTTTCGCTATATACCATATCATAGCGAGTGGCTTTTATGCTTTTTATTTTCTTGCTCATAAAAGGATGATTTTAGCGCACAAATTTAAGGTATTAAGAAGTTAAACAAACAAAAACAAGGAGGGAACAATCCTAAAAAAACTACCTTTGCACAAACCAAATTTATATTTCCATGAAGAAATCCGTACTTATACTGTTGGCGGCGGCATTGGGCTTGTCCGCGTGTAATAATGAAAAAATGAAGAAAGAGAAAATTCAGTATCCCGAAACCCGCAAGGATACGGTGGTGGATGATTATTTCGGCACCAAAGTGCACGATCCCTACCGTTGGCTGGAGGACGACCGTTCCGAGGAAACCAAGGCCTGGGTGAAGGCCGAAAACAAAGTTACCTTTGACTATCTGGCAAAGATTCCCTTCCGTGACGGCTTTTATAAACGGCTTGAAGAAATCTGGAATTACGAGAAAGTGGGTACGCCTTTTACACGGGGTGATTATACCTATTTCTCGAAAAACGACGGGCTGCAAAACCAAAGCGTGATGTACCGCATCGATGCCGAGGGCAATGAGGAGGTTTTCCTCGATCCGAATACCTTTTCGGAGGACGGAACTACTTCTTTGGGCGGTGTGAGCTTCTCAAAAGACGGCAGCCTGGTGGCCTACAGCATTTCCGAGGGGGGCAGCGACTGGCGCAAGGTGATTATTATCGATGCCAAAACCAGGGAGCAGATTGGCGACACCTTGAAAGATGTTAAGTTCAGCGGCCTGTCGTGGTATAAAAACGAAGGTATTTACTATTCGAGTTATGATAAGCCCGAGGGCAGCGAGCTTTCGGCTAAAACCGATCAGCATAAATTATATTTCCATAAACTGGGCACACCCCAGTCGGAGGATAAGGTGATTTTCGGCGCGGATAAAAAACGCCGCTATGTGGGCGGTGGCGTGAGCGAAGATCAGCGCTTCCTGATTATCTCGGCGGCAAATTCCACTTCGGGCAACGAACTTTATATTCAGGATTTGACTAAGGAGAACAGTCCTATTGTAACGGTGGTGGACAATTTCGATACCGATAACGGCATCGTGCATATTGAGGGCGATTGGCTGTTTATCTCGACCAATAAGGACGCGCCGAATTATAAGGTGGTAAAAGTTAAAATCGATAATCCGGTAGAGGCAAACTGGGAAGATTTTATCCCCGAAACCGAGAATGTTCTGACAATCGGAACCGGCGCGGGCTATTTCTTTGCCAATTATATGAAAGACGCCCTGTCGCAGGTATTGCAGTATGATATTGACGGCAATAAAGTGCGCGAGATTGAACTTCCGGGCCTTGGATCTGCCGGCGGTTTCGGCGGACGTTGGGAAGATACGCTATTGTATTTCTATTTTACCAATTATACCACCCCGAGCACCAGTTATTCTTTCCATCCCGAAACAGGGAAATGGGAAGTGTATATCCGTCCCGAGGTGGACTTCAACAGCGATGAATATGAGTCGAAGCAGGTATTCTATACCTCCAAGGACGGAACGAAGATTCCGATGATGATTACCTATAAAAAAGGCATTAAGCCGGATGGTAAAAATCCGACACTGCTATACGGTTACGGTGGTTTTAATATTCCCTTAACCCCTTCGTTCAGTGTAACGCGTGCCGTTTGGATGGAGCAGGGCGGCATATTGGCGGTGGCCAATTTGCGTGGCGGCGGCGAGTATGGCCGTAACTGGCACGATGCCGGAATCAAGATGAAGAAGCAGAATGTGTTTGATGATTTTATCGCGGCAGCCGAATATTTGATTGATGAAAACTATACGTCCAGCGATTACCTGACCATTCAGGGTGGTTCCAACGGTGGCCTGTTGGTGGGAGCCGTAATGACCCAGCGCCCCGAGCTGATGAAGGTGGCTTTGCCTGCCGTGGGTGTGCTGGATATGTTGCGCTACCATAAGTTTACCGCGGGAGCGGGTTGGGCTTACGATTACGGCACCGCCGACGACAGTCGCGAGATGTTTGAATATTTGTATGCTTATTCTCCGGTGCATAATGTGCGCGAAGGGGTATGTTATCCCGCCACATTGATTACGACCGGCGATCACGACGACCGGGTGGTTCCGGCTCATTCGTTTAAGTTTGCCGCCGAGTTGCAGGCCAAGCAGGGCTGCGACAATCCGGTATTAATCCGCATTGAGACCAAGGCCGGACACGGTGCCGGTAAAGCTACTTCGCAAATCATTCAGGAGTATGCCGATTTGTGGTCCTTCGCTTTTTATAATATGGGAGTAACGCCCAATTTTAATACAAAGTAATTTTATAATAGTTCAAAACAGCAAGGGCAATCCATGCATTGCCTCTGCTGTTTTTGTTTGATTAAATTTATAATCCCGATGCAGCATTATATAGGCCCTTTACGCAAATTCCAATTCCTGATGATTCCTCTTTTCGGGGCCATTTTCTTTTTGGCGATTTTGATTCTGGCATTTCGCAATAATGAAAACCTAAATCCGCTGTTTGTTTTAGTGGACCTCGTAATGCTGGGCGGTGTGGGCATTATGCCCTTTTTGCTTTATCGAAATTACCTACGGCATAATAAAGATTATATACTGGAAGTAGAGGAGGATCGTTTTCGATTGCGCACCCCTCAAAAGAGCTATGAGGTGAAATATGAGGATATTTCCGCCATTGAAGAATATATGAATACCAGTGTAACGCCGTGGTATTATTGTGAATATTGGGTGCTGCAAACGCCGCAGGGCAAACTGGTGCTGAGTAGTTTGCTGATCACGCGCAACGATTTCTTTGTGCGCTTTCCGGTGGCGGATAAGTTAAAGCGGGCGCACCGTTTTATGCCTTTTATCAAGGAATAATTACTTCCCGAGAAACTCCTCCACAATCAATTCCGACTTCTTGATTACATTCATCGCCCATTGAATCTGGATTTCGATTTTCTCTTCCTCGCTGAGTTTCCAATCCACATCCGATTTGCGCATGTTTTCGGTAAACTGATACAGACTCAGTGCCGCGGAAACGGAGATATTAAAACTCTCGGTAAAGCCATACATCGGTATTTTAACAAAGGCATCGGCATTTTGCATGGCGATATCCGAAAGCCCGGTAAGTTCGGTGCCAAAAACCAGGGCTGTTTTAGGCGCTGTCGGCAGGTCGGCAATCAGCACATCATCGGTATGGGGCGTAGTGGCCACAATACGGTAGCCTTCTTCGCGTAATTGTTCAAAACAGGCCAGGGTATTATTTTCCAATTCATTATACTTTTTCATCGTCAGCCACTTCGATGAGCCCATTGCCACCTCGTCACTCAGGGTGTATTCGTTGGTGTTTTCGATGATATGCACATCCTGCACGCCGAACAAATCGCAGGAGCGCAATACCGCGCTGGCATTATGCGGCTGATAGATATTTTCCAAAACTACCGTCAGGTGTCGTGTGCGATTTTCGATGATGGTTTCGAACAAATTTTGTTTGTTTTCGGAAATAAAACCAAACAGATAATCCCGGAGTTCTTTTGCGCTTTTTTGTGCCATTGCTTTTGGAAATCAGGTGATACAAAAAAGCTCCCGCAACCGAGGTTACAGGAGCTAAATCTTTTTGTGCTTGTCGCTTACTTTACAGTATTTGATAACTCAGCACCGGCTTTGAATTTAACAACCTTTTTAGCAGGAATGTTAATAGTAGCACCGGTTTGAGGATTGCGTCCGGTACGTGCGCTTCTCTCGCTTACTGAGAAAGAACCGAAACCTACTAAAGCTACTTTATCACCACTCTTAAGAGCACCTGAAGTTGCATCAATAAAAGCTTCCAAAGCTCTTTTAGCATCAGCTTTGCTTAGTCCGGCATTTGCTGCCATAGCGTCGATTAGTTGTGTTTTGTTCATCGTGTAAATTTTTTTAGTTAGAAATTTTAATTTGTTTCAAGCAAATATAACGGATAATTTTTTATTGTCAAGCCCGAAACCCTTGTAAATAGCGGGTTTGTTAATAAATTGGGCGATTTGTTAATAAAACAGGGCCGTTTTTGCCCAAAAACGTAAATTTCTGTAAAGTCTTGTTGTTGTTGACTTTCTGGATATATGTAAAAAGTGCTATTTGTTTTCGGAAATTGACCAGCCGGAATCAAGTTTAAAACCGCGTAAAAGCTCTTCGGTTTGCATCCGTTTTTTTCCTTGCAGTTGGAGCTCTTTTATATCCAAAACGCCATCCGCGCAGGAAATCTTCAGATATTTTTTACCATCCGTATCGATGCTTCCCGCCGGAACATTTTGCCCGTTTTCGATTCTTGTTTTGAAAATCTTTAGTAGATAGCTTTTCCCGTCAGGCGACAGCAGCGTGGTAAACGCACCCGGATAGGGGCTGAGTCCGCGAATCAGATTATAGCATGAGCGGCTGTCTTTGCTGAAATCAATCCGGCAATCTTCCTTAAAAATCTTTGGGGCCGGTTTTAATTCCTGCGGGTCTTTGATTAGCTCGTTCTGACTGCGGGTATCAATCGTGTTGTTGGCAATGGCATCAAGCGTTTTTACCACCAGTTTCGCGCCTGTTTTCATCAGTTTATCATGTAATATTCCGGCATCATCCGTTTCTTCAATCGGACAGCTTTCCTGGAAAATGATGCTTCCGGTATCAATCTCCTTATCGAGGAAGAAAGTCGTTACACCGCTTTGCGTTTCTCCGTTGATAATGGCGTGGTTAATGGGTGCCGCGCCACGGTATTGGGGCAGGAGGGAGGCATGCAGGTTAAAGGTACCCTTGGGAGGCATCGCCCAAACGGCTTCGGGCAGCATGCGGAAAGCCACCACAACAAATACATCGGCCTGATAGCTTTTTAGTTGCTCCAGAAATTCCGGGTCTTTGAGCTTCACGGGCTGCAATACGGGAATATTATGCTGCAGCGCATATTCCTTTACCGCCGAGGCCCGTAATTTTTTTCCGCGCCCGGCAGGTTTATCCGCCGCCGTAACCACTGCCGCCACCTCATGCGCGCTTTGCACAATCGCGTCCAATGATTGTACGGCAAATTCCGGTGTTCCCATAAAGATTACTTTCATCGCTTTTTCTTTTTAATGGTGTTGTTGGTTTAATTGGAGTGATGGAGTGTTGTTTTGTTGGCGTGATGTTCCATATTTCAGGTCGTTGAGCGTAGTCGAGACGCCGTCTTCCAACTTCAAAAACTTTTGCCTTTTGCCTTAAACACTTTTGCCTTTATCCTTTTTACTTTTGCCTTGAAGGTCGTCAAGCGTAGCTGAGACGCCATCTTCCAACTTTTTACTTCCTCCTTTTGCCTTTATCCTTTTGCCTTAAAGGTGGCCGAGCGCAGTCGAGGCCCCAACTTCCTACTCCTCCACATCCACAAAATCTTCCGCATAAAGGGTATGCTCCAATGAAATCATCTTCAAGGCCGTAATTGCCGCCTCATCGCCTTTATTGCCGTGTTTTCCTCCGGCACGATCCAAAGCTTGTTGTTGGTTATCGGTTGTCAGTACGCCGAAAATTACGGGCACATGATAATCGAGTCCCACCTTGGCGATGGCGTTGGCCGAAGCATCACAGATAAAGTCGAAATGCCGCGTTTCGCCTTGAATCACACAACCCAGGCACAGCACCGCCGACACATCCGTATATTCGAGCATCCACTGGGCGCCCAGGGCCAGCTCAAATGTTCCGGGCACATATTTGATGCGGATATTGGCCCCTTTAATGCCGTTCTCCTGAAGCGTTTTAATTGCGCCTTCCGCCAAAGCAGCAGTTACCTCCTCGTTCCATTCCGAAACCACTATGCCGATTTGCGTATCTTCCTTGATTATCAAGGGTGTTTTTTTATAGTCAGATAAATTCTTTAATGCACTTGCCATCTGTAATTTTTAATTGGTTTAGCAGCCGTAAAAGTAAAAAAAAGCCGGACACAAGGCCCGGCTCTTCATTTCGTTTTGGCAAAGCAGTTTATTTATTCAAATATCCTTCTTCGCGTCCGATATATTTTTTGATGTCTTGCCCTTGGGCACTACGGTAATAATCTGTTTTGATTTTATTGAATGCCTCCAAAGCTTTCTCATGATCACCTTGCATACTGTACGTCATTCCTAATTTTTTAAGGAAAAGCGGCGTGGTGAAATCATTTTCCTGATGCTTGGCAGCTTTATTATAGTAGCTGATTGCCTTGTCCATATCACCCAATTCCATATAGGCGTCACCGGTCATTCCCAAAGCCATTGCCTTTACGATGATATCGTCACTGTCAAAATCATTCAAATGATCGATGGCATCATTCAGGTACTCTTCTTTCATGCTCTCGTCCTTGGCTGCCAGTTTCAAATAGCAGGCGCCGGCGTAATAGTTGGCCAGGTTGCCGCTTTTGGTCGAACCGTATTCATCAATGATATCCAGGAAACCCATATTGGTTCCGTCACCATTCAATGCCCAATCCAATGAGTCTATTTCGAAATAATGCTCCGCGGGGAAGATTGCCGAGTAAGCTTCCTTCTCGGCCGGCTCTTTCACCATATTGATATATGCGAATATCAGGATAATTGCACCCAAAACCGCCAGCACTATATAACTCAGGTACTTTTTGTTACTCTCAACAAATTGCTCTGTACGTCCCAGCGTTTCTTCTATCTGCGCAAAAGTTTCTTCCGTTTCTTCGAACTTCTTATTTTTCTTTGCCATAGTTAAATCTCTAAAATTTTGGTCGTGCAAAAGTATATTATTTTCTTTTATAAAAAAACATAAAAAAATCCCTGCGCAAAAAGTTTGAACAAGTGCGGTTTAAGCCAAAGGCAAACGTAATAAAAAAGCCCGCTTTCATTGAAAACGGGCCAAAATATTATGTTGAAAATTATCTGCCTTTAACGGCGGGGTTTCTTTTTAAAGGTTTTTACCTTTCTCTTTTGCTGTGTTTTTTTCGAATTCTTTTTGTTATTCTTGCCATCATTTTCTTTTTCGGCACTTTCGGCACGCAGCTTTCGTAACACCTCGTTCGATGAAATCAATTCCAAACCTTCGGGCAGTTTCAGCTTTCCGCCGGATATTTCCTGAATGTGCTTGTCGATCAGTTCATCACCCACGATGCTTTTGTTCCACGAGATATACATCTCTTTCATTTGGTTGGCCATGGCAATCAGCAGTGCCATTTTTTCGGGGCTGTCTTCCATTTCGGCCAGCGATTGTAATACCAATTCGGTATTTTTGCCGTAAAAACGGTAGCGGATATCATTGTCCTTATAATCCACATGCTCCGGAATATGATTGACAATCTCGTTTTTACTCACCGGATAAGGATAATCCACATCCAGTTGATAACCCGAAATCATATAAATATGATTCCACAGTTTCTTAAAATATTCTTCGGTAGTTTGATTCTTTTCCGGCGGATTGGGGTTTACCTGTTGCATCACCCCCACAATCACATGGGCTAATTTTGTTCGTTTATCGCGGTCTTCAATAGTCAGGGCGTATTTTACCAGCTCCTGAACATTGCGTCCGTATTCTTTAATCACCAGGCTCTCCCGGGTGGTATTGTAATCTCTGTCCATTATTTTGTTCTCTTATTTCTGTCGTGCAAAAGTAGTTAAAATACCGTGCGGCATTTATTTATCTTTTTTGGATAGTCCTAAATGCCACAACCTAAGTGTTCTTGTATTTATAAAATATGTTTCGTGTATGTGGAATCGAGCAAACGGTGCCTTATAAAATCTTCAATTTGGCAAATCGAAGCAATAGCTTTTTATCGCCTATTTTGTTGAAAAACACTGTAGCCTTGCGGTTATCTCCTGTTCCTTCGATTTCCATAACCTTTCCGCGTCCGAAACGTTCGTGAAAAACCTCCATGCCTACCTGAATGCGTTTGGCATCGCCGGTGTCTTTCGGGCCGCTGATGTTTTCGTCCACCTTGGTTAGGTTTTTGGCTTGCATCAAATCACGCTTTTGTGTGGCCGTTTGTTGCTGAACCTCATACGAGCGTGTGTTTCCCCATACTTTCTTCTTCTTATCCGAAGTTTCCATGGATTTTATACTCTTTGCTTTTTGTTCAAATATATCTTCGCCGCTCTGATTATCAATATACTGCGCCTCCAATTCGGCGATAAACCTGCTGGGTTCGGTAAATTGCAGACTTCCCCACTTATAACGACTCTGAGCGTAGGACAAAAATAATCTTTTTTTCGCACGTGTGATAGCTACATAGAATAAACGTCGTTCTTCCTCCAGCGATGAGCGGGAATTCAGAGACATCATCGAGGGGAAAAGATTTTCTTCCAGCCCCACGATAAATACATAGGAAAACTCCAGCCCTTTTGCCGCGTGAATGGTCATCAGGGTTACGGCATCCTGCTCTTCTTTGTTTTTGTCATCGGCATCGGTAAAAAGGGCTACATCTTGCATAAACTCGTCCAAAGTGCGGATTTCGTTTTGGGCGCCTTCCTCATCATTTTCCGTTTCCGAAAAATCTTTGATGCCGTTCAGTAGCTCTTCCAGGTTTTCAAAACGCATTACGCCTTCATCATCGTCGCGCTCCTGATTCATTTTTTGATATATACCGCTGGCCCGTACAATATGATTGGCCAATTCAAAAGCGTTTTTCTTGGGTAAGTCGGCCATAAAGCTCTTGATCATCACCACAAATTCCATAATCTTTTTCGCGGTGGCCGGCGGGATAATTTGCAAATGCTGTATTTGGCCCATCAGCTCCCAGAGGGAACTATTGCGCGCATTGGCTTCCACCTGCATTTTCTCCAGGCTGGTTTTTCCAATCCCGCGGCGCGGGTAGTTTATCACACGCAGCAGGGCCTCCTCGTCCAGCGGATTAATCACCAAACGGAAATAAGCCAGTGTGTCTTTTATCTCCTTACGACTGTAAAAAGAGGTGCCGCCATATATCCGGTAGGGAATGTTCATACGGCGCAGGGCCTCTTCCATGGCACGGCTTTGGGCATTGGTACGGTATAAGATGGCAAACTCCTTATCCTCCGCTTTTTCCTCGTTTTTGATGTCGAAAATCGAGCGGGCGACCATATTGCCTTCTTCATTATCCGAATGGGTGGACATCAGCCGAATCTTCGGGCCGCCTTCGTTATCGGTCCAAACGGTTTTTTTAATCTGGCCCTTGTTGCGCTTGATAATCGAATTGGCCAGATTCACGATGTTTTGGGTCGAGCGGTAATTCTGCTCCAGCTTGAAAAGTTTCAAATCGGGATAATCCTTCTCCATATTCAGGATATTCTCGATATTGGCCCCGCGGAATGCGTAAATACTTTGCGCGTCGTCGCCCACCACCGTCAGGTTTTCGTCCCGGGCGGCCAGGCGTTTGACAATCAGGTATTGCGAGTAGTTGGTATCCTGATACTCATCCACCAGAAAATACTTAAAACGTTTTTGGTATTTCAGGAGCACCTCCGGAAAGTCGCGAAACAGGATGTTGGTATTGAACAGCAGGTCGTCGAAATCCATGGCACCGGCTCTTTTCAGGCGTTCCTGATAAAGGGTATATAAAAGTCCTGTTTTCGGGCGGCCGCTTTCATTATCGATGGCGCGCAATTCCCCGTTGTTGTTGTAGGCGATATGCGATATCAGATTGGTTTTGGCCGAAGATATGCGCGATAAAATCAGATTGGGTTTATATACTTTGTCGTCCAGTTGTTGCTCCTTGATAATCTTTTTGATGATACTTTTCGAGTCGTCCGTATCGTAAATGGTGAAGTTTTGCGGAAAGCCCAGCTTGTCGGCTTCCATGCGCAGTATGCGGGCAAAAATGGAGTGAAAAGTGCCCATCCATACGTTGCGGGCTTCGGTTGAGCCAATCAGGTCTTCAATACGTTCACGCATCTCGCGGGCCGCTTTATTGGTAAATGTCAGGGCCATAATCCGGAACGGATCCACACCCTTATGTATAAGGTATGCTATTTTGTAGGTCAGCACACGGGTTTTGCCCGAGCCGGCTCCGGCGATAATCATATTCGGTCCTTCGGTGCTCTCAACAGCCTGCCGTTGAACATCGTTCAAATCCTCTAAAATCTTCATAAAATAAACTTGCTTTTTGCCTTTGCGGCAGAACGGAATCTGCTCCGGATGCAAAGGTAGTATAAAGCCTTGCTCGCTTTCGTTGTTTATGGAAAAAACTTATGAACGTTTTATTGTTTTTGTTCCGTCCACAGGCCCGCTTCCGTCATCAACAAATCTTCCAGAAAATAATAAGTGAACTCTTGTAGAATATTGTCTTTATTCGGAAGTGTCTTTTCGCCTTCCACCTTATATATAAGGTATGGAAATGCCGTCAGAAAGAAATAATCGTCCAGATTGTTGATCATGGGGTGCTCGATTTGCATGGGTATTTGTGCCATACGGGAACGGATATCGGGATAATAATACCAAAGTGCCGCTTGCTTATTATCGCGCATTACCGGACTGAATCCCAAAACGGCAAAAACCATCGTCTTGTACTTTTTGTCGTAAAACCAATCTCCGGTCAGATGTAATTCTTTCAGTTGTGCCATCTGCGGTATTTGTGCTTTTTTCAGTTTCACTTTTTTGCGCAAATCAGGGCCGCTATAGGCGCTAAAACCGCTTAGATCCAATTGTTGTAAGGCCACATTAAATTCGGGATGATTATTCAGCATATCGTCGGGAATCAACATGCTTACCCGCTTTGCATAGATAATATCTTTTTCCTTTATTTCGCCGTAATCGTATGAGCCTTGTTCGTTACGACTCAGCTTGGGCGTGGAGAAATTATCGCTTTGGTAGCTGATGGAATTTTGATAGGTGCGGCGACTAATAATTTCCCCTTTATCATTAGTTAAAGTCCAGGTGCCCATACGTTGGTTGTCCACAAATGCGCCCCGCAGCACAAAACCGGCATTTTTCATTCCGTCCTTTACCTTGATGGTGAGTTCTCCGTTGAATGTTCCGTTTTTCCAGGGAATGCTTGGTTCGCTCGCGGGAGCAAAAGCGCTAAAAAGTATGAGTAAGATAATAAGCAGTGCGGATGATGAAAATTTTCGGTTCATATTTTAATGGTTTAGTAAATATCAGCTGAATTGATTAATGCGCCCAAAAGTAATAAAAATACGGCATTGGGCTGGGTTTATGGGAGCCATATAAGAGCAACATAAGTTTTTGATAGTTCCTCTGTGTGCACCAGTGTGCCACTGTGAAATCGATAGGTGGCTATTGCACAAAGTTGTACAAAGATGTGCTTAAAATCGGATAATCCAGATTGCGCCGATTATAATTATCATCCGGCTGAAAATTTTAAAAGAATCAGGTAAATCAGTTAAATCAGGCTTGGAAGAAACAGTATCAGCAGAAGATCGGATAAGGTTTCTTAGACGCAGATTTGTATGATTTTATATGATTGGCTTCCTGTGTTTTTCTTTGAAAAACTTCGGAAGCTTTTTAAGTATTGCAAAGCAATGCTAAAAAACGAATCATAGGAATCATAATAATCAGCGTCAAAAAAAGAAAACATTGACGCCATATTTTGATTGGGTCACTGTGCTCCTCTGTGTACAACACTGTGTAACTCTGTGGAATCTTCATGGGTATTTTTCAACATTAAGGATAATTAAGGGGTTGTTGCACAAAGATTTTTAATTACTTGTTGGAATTCAAATAGTATTCGTGAGATGATTGTTTCCCTTGGAGAAGGGAAGTGTGCCAGACTTGTGAGCTGCAAAGGGATTGAAAAATCAGATTAATTAAGTTTTTGATTGTTTTACAGTGTTACACGGAGTACGACACAGTGTTTCTCAGTGGAAATAGATATATTCGTGAACATTCGTGCAGTCCGTGAATTAAACCAAACCGAACGGTGCTATGAAAGAACCCAGCCGAAGCTTTAATGGGCGCGCAGTAATTTATTACACATCAAAAATCGGGAATAGTTCAAATTTAAAAAATAATTCAGCTTTCATGCTTGGATATTAAAAATAATTTATATCTTTGCACCCGCTAAAACGGATAGTGATTTAATCGCTTGTTTTAGAGGAGATAATAGAATAATTTGTTAGGAACCTGATAATGGCAGACCGCTATAGGTTTCGGAAAGAGCAGGCGAAGTAGCCGCGTCTTTCGGGTCTGGAAGCTATCCTTCCTATCAAATTTTTCGTTAAATATTTATAACAGAATTGAGTATAAAACCTCGAAAAAGTCTGTAAAGTTCATTAAGTCAATAAATTGTATGTTTATTTTCTAGCTTGTTTTT
>CAYUAN010000402.1:0-2970 GCA_964442545.1 uncultured Prolixibacteraceae bacterium
TTTTTTTTGATTGTTATTAAATATATTTCTCTTACCTGTGCTGAAATCTCCTTCGAATCACAAGCCAAAAATAGCTCTACAGGCACAGTAAATACAAGGTTTTTAAGTATTTTTAGCTTGCTTAATTTCATAATTAAGCAACTTAATTAAGCTTAATTTTTCAATTCACTTTACTTGAATATTTAAGTATTTGCTTGATTTTTCGCTTAATTTATTCTATATTTGCCTTTTGGAATGGTTTCCTTATTTATTATCACAAAATGCTGTCACCAAACAAATTAAAGTATCAGGATATGCTCTTCCTTTTGCAGCAGGCACCCAGGCTGGTTCCGGGTTTGCAAAAGGCTCTGTGTTTTTACTATGATGCTTTTGATAAAGCGGTGAATAGCAGTATTATTGAAGCACCTAAGAATCAAATACTGGAGGTAAATCCGGAAGAGGAATTTGATTTGGGCAGTGTGATGCAGTTGCGTAAAGAGAAGCACCGCTATTCCTGGATTACAGAAGAGGAACTTCCTTTTAATGTGCAACGCGAAAACAGCATTCAGCGCAAAGTTTTTGATGAATACGAAAATGTAGTATTGCGCCTGTCCTTCCCCAATAAAGAAGATAAAAAGCGGGATTTAATTTATTTGTATATCAATATCGATGCTACCAATTTCGGTTTGAGCAAGCCGGGCGATTTACTGAACACGGACAACAAGGCTATTATCGGACAATTGATTTACAATAGTTTTGATTTGGTGTTACAACAACGAGCGGAATTACTGGCGCAGGAGCAACGTTTGAAGGAACATTTACAATTATTGCAGCGTAAATATGAGGAATTGCAGCAGGAAAAGAATCGCCAGAAATCAGATACCGCCAAACAATTATTGAGTTTTTGTAACGGCATTATCAATAAGTATGCACAGGAATTGGGCATACATATTGAGATGAGTCGTGAACTGATGGAGCTGATTAGTAATTATCGTGGAAGCATTCCCCTTTTGGAGCAAAACCTCGTGGATGCTATTCAACGGGCTTATGATACAAATAGCGATATGTATAGTCCTGTATTAAGGATGGAAGCCTGGCATTTTAATGATTTGGAGCAGGTATTATATAACGATGGCGCAAGCGCAACAGAGCCCATGCCCGACAGTCGCTATCTGAATACTTATAATCTGTTGAACCGTATGGAAAACGCGGCCCGTAAACTGCTTAGCAATCATGAGAAAATGACGGGCGCAAACCTGGGTAAAGCAATGGACACACCTATTACGGCGGCAGCTATCTCCGACGCAATGAAAAAGCATAAAGCCAAAATCAATAGTCTGTGCAAGCAATATCCCAATCATTGGCAATTAGTACGTAATGAGTTCCGTCCGTTGATGAATATCTTGAATGCGGGATAAATCCTACTCCTCGCGCCCCAAGATTCAGCCTTTCTTTTATCCGGCAAAAATCTTTTCAACAATTAATTAAAAAGCGGTTACACACAGCCGCCAAACCTATATCTTTGCCCCGGAAATTATAAAAGCAATAAAACAATGGATAAAGTAAGCTACAGCCTTGGTGTGAATTTAGCGGAATCGCTTAAGCAGCAAGGTTTTTCTATAAACAGCTACGAAGATTTTGTACAAGCCGTACAGGATGTTTATAATGGTGAAGTGAAACTGCAGCCGCAGGAGATTGGCGAGGTTTTGAATAATGAATTTGCACGCGTACAGCAAGAGGTGCACGAAAAGCGCAAAGCCGAAAGTGAGGCCTTTCTGGCCGAGAACGCCAAGCGCGAAGGTGTAACCGTATTACCCAGCGGGCTGCAATACGAGATATTAAAAGAAGGCCACGGCCCTAAGCCGACAGCTTCGGATACGGTAACCACTCATTATCACGGTACCTTGCCCGACGGCAAAGTATTCGACAGCTCGGTAGAGCGCGGCCAGCCGGCCAGTTTCCCGGTTTCCGGAGTGATTAAAGGATGGGTGGAAGCCCTGCAATTGATGCCCACGGGCAGCAAGTGGCGGCTTTATGTACCTGCCGACCTGGCCTATGGCGCTCAAGGTGCCGGTAAGGATATCGGACCACACCAGGCATTGGTTTTTGATGTTGAACTTTTAGACATTAAGCGATAATGCAACATAAATCAGGCAATCGTTTTGGAGCATATCCTTTTTCCGTAAGCGACGGCCGGAATTCTTATTTATTTTGAAAATTTCAAAGAGGTTAATTTTTTAATTAACCTCTTTTTTTTTTGATTGGAAATATTTGACACATTATTAATAAGTAAACTATGAAAAACAAAAGTTTAGTTTCGATTAACGACTACAAAAAAGAGGATATCCTGCGTATTCTCGATTTGGCTGAGGATTTTGAGCAGAATCCACGGCAAAAGATTCTGAGCAATCATGTAATTGCCAGTTTGTTTTTTGAACCCTCGACCCGTACCCGACTGAGTTTTGAAAGCGCGATAAACCAGTTGGGCGGCCGCGTAATCGGTTTTAGCGATGCCGGAAGTTCCAGCGTCAAAAAGGGCGAATCGTTGCGGGACACCATTCAAACGGTGAGTCTGTATTCCGACCTGATTGTGATGCGCCACCCGCTGGAAGGCAGCGCGCGTTTTGCCAGCGAGATTACCGATACTCCTATTATTAATGCCGGCGACGGGGCCAATCAGCACCCGACCCAGTGCCTGCTCGACCTCTACTCTATCCGCAAAACACAAGGCAGCCTGGATAATCTGAGTATTGCTTTTGTGGGCGATTTGAAATACGGCCGCACGGTGCATTCTCTGGTTATCGCCCTGACAATGTTTAAGAATGTAAAATTCCATCTGGTGTCTCCTTTTGAGTTGAAACTGCCCCGCGCGGTGAAGAATTTTATTAAAGACGCCGGGCTTACCTATGAGCAGCACGATGATATCGCACACATTGTGGACGATGTGGACATCTTATATATGACCCGTATTCAGCGTGAGCGTTTTGCCGA
>CAYUAN010000403.1:0-9819 GCA_964442545.1 uncultured Prolixibacteraceae bacterium
CCGGCATCCATGGCCGAATATGGCGTTGGGGCCACGCAGGTTGAAATCCCGGAGAATTTCTAATGCTAATTTGATGCAAATTAAATTTTTCAGACGCAGATCCCTATGATTAATATGATTCTGTCTTATTACTTTTCTTCGAAAAGTGTAAAAACAATTCTTAAACAAAAAAAGCGGCACTACTCGTAAGTAATGCCGCTTTATTATTTTCTTATTAATCAGCTTTTAGCTGGTGAAATAATCCCGCATACGATCAAAGAAACTCTTGTCCTTGGCCGTAGGTTTAGGCGTAAAGTTGGACGACTTCATCATTTTCTCCATCATTTTCTTTTCTTCGGAGCTTAAATGTTGCGGGGTCCACACATTTATATTAATCAGCAAATCGCCTTGTCCGTGGTATTCCACGCTGGGCAAACCCTTGCCACGCAAGCGGAAAACCTTTCCTGCCTGTGTGCCCGCAGGAACCTTGATCTTGGCTTTACCGTCCACGGTGGGCACTTCAATGGTGGTGCCCAATACCGCTTCCGGAATACTGATATAGTGATCGTATAAGAGGTTTTGCCCGTCGCGCTTCAACTGCTCATGCGGAATTTCCTCAATCTGCACTATCAAATCCCCGTTGATACCGCCACGAGCAGCAGCATTTCCTTTGCCGCTTACCGACAGTTGCATCCCGTCTTCCACGCCGGCGGGGATATTAATGCTGATTACTTCCTCACCACGCACTATACCGTTTCCGTTACAGCTCTTACACTTATGAGTGATAATCTGCCCTTCGCCGCCACATTGCGGACAAACACTCTGCGTTTGCATATGCCCCAGGAATGTTTGTTGTACACGGGTCACATGTCCCTGGCCACCGCAAGTGCTACAAGTGGAGTAGGAGCTGCCGTTTTCGGCACCCGTGCCGTTACAGGCCTTACAGGCGACATACTTATTCACCTTGATTTTCTTCTCCACACCGTGGGCAATCTCTTTTAGTGTAAGTTTTACGCGTACCCGCAAATTCGAGCCACGGTTTACCCGGCGTCCGCGACGACTGCCGCCACCGCCAAAACCACCTCCAAAGCCGAAATGTCCTCCGAAGATATCACCGAATTGGGAGAAAATATCTTCCATATTCATTCCGCCACCGCCAAAACCTCCGCCGCCGGCGGCACCACCTACACCGGCATGGCCAAACTGGTCGTAGCGCGAACGCTTATTCTGGTCACTCAATACCTCGTAGGCCTCTGCAGCTTCCTTAAACTTTTCTTCCGCTTCGGCATCACCCGGATTTTTATCCGGATGGTATTGAATGGCTTTCTTGCGGTACGCCTTTTTTATTTCTTCGACGGTAGCGGTTTTGGTAATGCCCAATACCTCGTAATAATCTCTTTTTGACATCGCTTAATCCTCTTTATTTATTATTCTCCCACGACAACTTTCGCGTGGCGAATCACCTTGTCGCCCATCATATAACCTTTTTCGGTTACATCAATTACTTTTCCCTTCATATCCTCCGAGGGAGCAGGGAATTTGGTAATTGCATCATGATAATCAGTGTCAAAATCCTTGCCTTTGGCCTCGATTTCTTTGACGCCGTTTTTCTCTAAGACTTTCAGGAATTTATTGTAAATCAACTCCATTCCTTCACGATGCGCCCGGGCCTCATCCGTATCGCCAATATGCTGTAAGGCCCGTTCAAAATCATCAATGATGGGCAGCATCTCCAATACCATTTTTTCGCCCGCAGTTACGTAAAGCTCATTGATTTCCTTGTTTTTACGCTTACGGAAATTATCAAACTCCGAGAAAAGACGAAGATAATCGTCATGGATTTTTTCCGTCTTTTCCGTGCATTCTTCCAGTTCTCTCTTCAATTTCTCCTCCTTTGTTTCTTTCTTCGAACGGCCTTTGCGCTTCGAAGATTTGTTTTTTTCTTTTCCTGCTGACTTTTCTTCCTGATTTTCTACCGAATTGTCAGCCATTTGCTCTTCTTGCATTTCTTTATCTTTATATTCTTTATTGTCGCTCATTTTCTTTCTCCTTTCAAAATTTATAAATCATTGATAAATAAACTTATATAATAAAATATCTTGCCGGCATTAATTCCGGCGCTCTTCCTTCTTCAATTCTTGCGCCAAGCAGGTTTTATGGACATATTGTCAGCAAATTATTTGTTTGCACGACGAAGTTCATGCGCGTTTATCAGCGCATAGCATGCACAAAAAATTGATTAATGAAAAGGTTGAAAGCACGGGATAGAAATTATCACGAATCCACCCGGATAATGTTTGCCCCCAAAGCATTTAGCCGGGTATCAATATTTTGATATCCGCGGTCAATCTGTTCTATATTGTGGATAATACTTTTGCCTTCAGCCGACATAGCGGCAATCAGCAGGGCTACTCCGGCACGAATATCGGGCGAAGTCATCTGGATGCCCCGCAAAGGTATTTGCCGGTCGTGGCCGATAACCGTTGCACGGTGCGGGTCGCAAAGGATAATTCGCGCCCCCATATCAATCAGTTTATCCACGAAAAACAGGCGGCTTTCAAACATTTTTTGGTGAATCAACACGCTGCCTTTAGCTTGCGTGGCTACCACCAGGGCGATACTAATCAGGTCGGGAGTAAATCCGGGCCAGGGTGCATCGCTGATGGTCATTATGGAGCCGTCAATAAAGGTTTCGATGGCATAATGTTCTTGTGCAGGAACATAAATATCGTCGCCTTTCTTCTCAATGCGGATGCCCATACGTTGAAACACCTGAGGAATCATACCCAGCTCCGCATAATCGACATTTTTAATGGTCAGTTCCGAGGCCGTCATAGCGGCCATGCCGATAAATGACCCCACCTCAATCATATCTGCCAAGAGGGTATGCGTGGTGCCGCCCAATTCTTTTACGCCTTCTATTTCCAGGCGATTGGAGCCCACACCCGAAATTTTCGCGCCCATACGATTGAGCATACGGCTGAGCTGTACCAAATAGGGTTCGCAAGCCGCATTGAAAATGGTGGTTTTACCTTCGGCTAAAACAGCCGCCATAAGTATATTGGCCGTTCCGGTAACCGAGGCCTCATCCAGTAGCATATAGCTGCCTTTCAGTTTTTTAGTGCTAATGGTATAAAATGATTTCTCATTATTATAATGAAATTCGGCACCAAGCTTCTCTAAGCCGATAAAGTGCGTATCCAGACGGCGGCGGCCGATTTTATCACCGCCGGGCTGAGGCAGGAGCGCCTTCCCGAAACGGGCCAGCATCGGCCCCAGTATCATTACCGAACCGCGTAAACCACCCGCTTGCTTGCTGAATGATTCGGTTTTCATATAGTCCAGATTTACGCTGTCCGCCTGAAAAGAGTAGGATTCATCGCCAAGCTTCTTTACTTTTACTCCCATATTCATCAGGAGTTCAATCAGTTTGTTTACATCGCGTATATCGGGAATCTTATTGATTACAACTTCTTCGGGGGTCAGTAATACGGCACTGATTACTTGCAATGCCTCGTTTTTTGCTCCTTGTGGAATAATACTTCCGTGCAGCTTTTGCCTGCCTTCGATTATGAATTTGCTCATAGCTCGCTTTTAATTAATTAGAAAATGAAAATACTGCCTAAACCGCACGGAAGGAAGTTGATTGTTTTCAAATTATTAACGCGTAAGTGTTAATAGCCCGGAGCAAAACCGGCAATAGATTTTATTGCGTACGTCCAACGGTAGTTTTGTTCAGTGCCTCCTTCAAATAGGGGTTTCCTCGATGGGTAATAAAATGAACGGCAGACTTCAGAATCCGGATATCCAATTTTTCATACACTCCAATCACCTCGCCATCCAATTGTAGCAGTTGCGGTTCTTCAAAATAAACCTCTGCCTGTTTGGCGCTGATTACCTTGGCATAGTCCAAGTCCACAAAGCTTTCGCTGAATTTCGATAAGCCGGCTTTGATAAGCACGGCGGAATCCAAACGGTTGAGCAGCACGATTTCAAATTCTCCGTCCATGGGATTGCTGATGGTGTTGAGCGGCACGCCGGTACCGAATTTCCGTGCATTGCAAAACCCGGCCATAAAAACATTTTCTTCAACCGCAACACCGTTTACCACCACTTTAACCTTAAAGTTTTTCAAGCGTTTCAGCTCTTCCAAAAAGTATTTGGCATAGGTAAGCATTCCTCTGTTGGGGTCTTTTTCGTAAGCTTCCACGATATGGGCATTTACGCCCACATCTCCTATATGAATGCTGTAGTGTTTCTCGTTTACCAAAAGCATATCCAAGCCGTGAATATGCTGCGAGAGGATTATATCGCGCAGGGCAGCCATCGGGCCTTCGTTTACACCCAATTCCACTGCCATTCCATTGGCCGACCCCAAAGGCACTATGCCCATTGGGATCTTAGTCCCCATAAGCGCAATACCCGTAAAAAGCGTGGTTCCGTCGCCTCCGACAGAGGCCACACGGTCGGGCCGGAAATCGGCCAGGGCTTCTTTCAGATGCTCGTCATCTTTGATGCCCGTGGTTTTGAAAATACGGTATTCAATACCGTAGAAGTCCATAAAGTTTACAGCTTTTTTCAAAAACGGCTCCTTATCCACGCCGCCCGAAATGGGATTAACAACCAATAAAAGTTTCATAGGCTCAGGCATTATATTCTTTCTCAATTAGTTCTAAGGCTTTTTGCACATCATCTTCATCGCTAAAATAGCAAAACTTTCCGGCATGTTCATCCAGGGCCTTACGTTGTTCTTGCCGGCTCCCGTTGAGTTTTTTCATGGTTTTGCGGATATATATCCGGACAATCTGATCAGGAAATTCACTTATTATGGAAGCGTAAACCTCCATATCGTTTTGAGTATCGTCTCCCAGGAGCAAAAAGCGTTTCTCCGGCGCAAGTTGCAATATTTTTCGAATGGAATTCTTTTTATAATCCGTACCTTTTTTGGAATCCAGCAACTGATTATAACGCAGATAGGAGGTGAGCGAAATGGGACCTTCAGGTAAATTATAGTGGTAAATAAAACTGCTGATTAAGGCAAACAAATTGCTCTCGCTGCGCGAAACATAAAACACACGGCCTTTACGCTCATGTACATAATCGAGAATGCTTTTGATAAAACTAACGGGTTTGCGTTTATGTGCCGGCACGAAAAACAGTGTTCCCAAACGTTTGCGAAAGCTTAAGGTATGCGAAACCAGTAAGGTGTCGTCTATATCGGAAATAATGCTGATGTCCGATTCGGTATTTTTGAAAATAACGGGATAGCGCTGAATCACAGGAATGTCCTGCTTATGGTCGTCTGACAGTATTGCAATTTCATTGAAATCAGTCAATTGCAGTTCCAGTTCAAAAGCTCCGGAATCATCTGTTTGCAGCGGAAAAAATGTAGCTCCGTCAATGGCCACCACAATGCGGCATCGCTTGCAGGGCTTGCGAAAGTAGCTGCGACTGACATTCAGAAAATTCGACCAGGCATTCCGCTTTCTAACTTTGGATGCCGAGCGGCTTAGAAGCACCCCTTTAAGCAAAGTGCCTCCGGAAAATTGTACTGCCGATAATTGCCAAACAACTGCCATAGTTTTATTTTAAATGTTCGGCCAGATAAGTGGCCGTATAACCCTTATCATTGGCGATAATTTGTTTCGGACTGCCCGTATTGATAATCATTCCACCCCCCGAACCGCCTTCGGGACCCATATCGATGATATAATCCGCCACTTTGATTACATCCATATTATGCTCAATAATCAGGATGCTGTTGCCTTTATCCACCAATTTATTCAGTACGCCTAACAACACATTCACATCTTCAAAGTGCAAGCCTGTAGTAGGCTCATCGAGTATATACAGTGTTTTTCCGGTATCCTTTTTCGAAAGCTCGGCAGCCAGTTTTACCCGCTGCGCCTCGCCACCCGAAAGGGTAGTGGACTGCTGCCCCAAAGTGATATAGCCCAGGCCCACATCCTGTAAGGTTTTTATGCGCCGCAAAATCGAGGGGTGATGCTCGAAAAATTCCACCGCCTGATTTATGGTCATTTCCAGTACGTCATTAATGGATTTTCCTTTATATCGAACCTCCAGAGTTTCACGGTTATAACGTTTGCCGTAACATTCGTCGCAAGGCACATAAACATCGGGCAGGAAATTCATTTCAATCAATTTCAGGCCCGCACCTTTGCAAGCTTCACAACGCCCGCCTTTAACATTAAACGAAAAACGCCCGGGCTTATAAGCCCGTATTTTTGCTTCGGGAATGGCGGCAAATAAATTGCGAATATCACTGAAAACACCGGTATAAGTAGCCGGATTGGAACGCGGAGTACGTCCGATGGGCGATTGATCAATTTCAATCACTTTATCGATATGTTCCAGTCCTTCAATTTTTTTGTAGGGTAAGGGCTTTTTCTCGGCACGGAAAAAATGCCGGTTCAAAATGGGGTAGAGGGTTTCGTTGATAAGCGATGATTTGCCGCTGCCCGAAACTCCGGTAATGCAAACCAGCTTTCCCAATGGAATTTCCAAATCCACATCTTTCAGATTATGTCCAGAGGCCCCGTACAGCTTGATATATTTGCCGTTTCCTTTACGGAGTTTTTTCGGTACTTCGATTTGCTTTTCCCCCTTAAGGTATTGGGCGGTAATAGTATCGGCCTTTTCAATCTCACCGGGTGTGCCCACAGCTACGATTTCACCGCCCAGACGTCCGGCTCCTGGTCCGATATCCACCACATAGTCCGCCGAACGAATCATCTCTTCGTCATGCTCCACCACAATCACGGTATTGCCGATATCGCGCAGCTCTTCCAGCGACTTTATCAAGCGCAAATTATCGCGTTGGTGCAGTCCGATGCTGGGCTCGTCGAGGATATATAAAACCCCGACCAGTTGGGAGCCGATTTGTGTGGCCAAACGGATTCGTTGCGACTCGCCGCCGGACAAACTTTTAGAAGGGCGGTTCAGGTTCAGATAGTCGATTCCTACGTCTAAAAGAAAACTTAATCTGGTTTTTATTTCCCGCAATATCTCATGCGCAATCAATCGTTTACGCTCACTTATCTCATCCTCGACTTTATCTGCCCATTCTGCTAATTCTTTCAAATCCATTTGGGCCAAATCACTAATGGTTTTCCCGGCGATTTTGAAATAAAGCGATTCTTTTTTCAGGCGGCTGCCTTTGCATTCGGGGCAAACTACCAGGTTCGTAAAACGACCCACCCATTTTTTGATATTCTTTGAATTGGTATCCTCGGCCTGGTTTTCAATAAAGTTAACCAAACCTTCATAATTTAGGCGGTAGGTGTCCGTAATGCCAAGGTATTCGTTTTTTACTAAAACCGTATCGTTGGAACCGTAGAAAATAACATCCAGAGCCTCTTGTGATAGTTCGCGAAGCGGTGTGTCCAGCGTAAAGCCATGCTGCTGGCCTATGGCCTCCAGTTGCTGAAAAATCCAACTACGTTTATATTCGCCCAAAGGAGCCAATCCGCCTTGCCGGATGCTCAGATTTTTATCGGGAATCAATTTGTTGAAGTCAATCTCGGTAATCTCGCCGAGGCCGTTACACTTCGGGCATGCGCCATAGGGTGAGTTGAATGAAAAGCTGTTGGGTTCCGGCTCGTCATATGATATGCCTGTATCTTCACACATCAGCTTGCGGCTGTAATGCCGTACTTCCTCGTTTTCAAGGTCCATTACCATGGAAACACCTTTCCCGGTTTGCATTACTACATCCAGAGTTTTCTTCAGGCGTTCACGACTGTCGGCTTTTACTTTCAGGCGGTCAACCACTACTTCAATATCGTGCACTTTGTAGCGGTCAAGACGCATCCCGAACTCCAGTTCGCGTATTTCCCCGTCCACGCGCACTTTGGTATAGCCCTGTTTGCGCACCTGTTCAAACACTTCGCGGTAATGTCCTTTGCGGCCTTTTACCAAAGGTGCCAACAAGGCGATTTTGCGGCCCTCAAACTGCTTGATGATTAAATCCACAATCTGCTCATCGGTGTACTGCACCATCTTTTTACCGGTGTTGTAGGAATAGGCATCGGCTGCGCGGGCGTAAAGCAGACGCAGAAAATCGTAAATCTCGGTAATGGTGCCTACGGTTGAGCGAGGATTTTTATTGGTTGTTTTTTGCTCGATGGAAATTACCGGGCTCAGACCTTCGATTTTGTCCACATCCGGGCGTTCCATATTGCCGATAAACTGCCGCGCATAGGCAGAGAAGGTTTCCATATAACGCCTTTGGCCTTCGGCGTAAATGGTGTCGAAGGCCAGAGAAGATTTTCCACTGCCGCTCAATCCGGTAATGACAACCAAGGCATCACGCGGGATCTTTATGTCTATATTTTTCAGATTATGCACCCGGGCGCCATAAACTTCAATATAATCCTGCCAATCGTTCTTCTCGGTCTTTTTCATGCTGTTACGAAAGATATTGCAGTGTTATTTTTGCTGAGATTGAAGTTCCCTGTAGTGAAACAGCGCCGGATCGGGGAGCTGTATTTCGTAAGTACTCCCGTAAGGATTGCTTAAACTGCGGGAGCGCAGCCAAGGATTTAATTCTTTTAAAACGCGATAACTAATACCATGATTCTTTGCGAAATCCACCCAACTACCAATGGTGGAATCCACTGTAACCGTATGGTATTTTAATGGCGGGTACAAATCCTCTTTGTGTAAATTAAAACCGTATTCTTCAGGATTTTCCATAATCAGTTTTATGGCCAGCGTACGGTATATATAGCGTCCGGTTTCATCATTGAGCAAAAGGTCGTAATAGTAATTTGTTTTTTGCTGCTTCAAGCGATTAGAGAGTCCGCCCATTCCCATATTGTAGGAGGCGGCAGCCAAGGTCCAACTGCCAAACTGGTCATAAGCGTTTTTCAGATATTTACAGGCAGCTTCGGTGGCTTTTTCCACATGATAACGCTCGTCCACCTCTTTGTTTACTTCCAGTCCGTATTGTTGTGCTGTTTTTTTCATCAATTGCCAATAGCCCTTAGCGCCGGCCGGTGAGGTGATATTTTCCAGACGGCTTTCAATCAGGGCTAAATACTTAAAATCATCGGGAATATTATTCTTTTTCAAAATGGGCTCAATCACAGGCAGCCAACGATTTGCCCGTTTTAGCAAAAGCAGGGTGCTGGAATGCCAATAGGTATTCACCAATAGTTCGCGATCGAGTTGTTCGTTTACATAAAAGGTGTCCAAAGGAACGGCTTCTCCGCAAAAGTCTAAGTGCTCGGGCATTTCCGGGCTGGTGATGTTATATGATTTGCTCATTGCGCTTTTTGATTCAACAACTTTTTTATCGGGCTCGCGTGAGAATGTAAAGACTTTGATGCCGATAATAATGCTGAATAATATAAGTACGCTTAGCAGAATATTTTTCATATGAATAACAGAATTTTTATGTCCCCCGAATATAATGTTGTTTGGGGAATTTCTTTATGCAAAAGAAATACAAAAATCCGAAGAATTGACACTGAATTTGGATAATTTATGGACGGTGGGGATTAGTGGTTTATTTGAACCATATAAGGCATATTAGAGCATATGTTTTGATTTGTTTTATTGTGGAAATCTGTTTGCGGCTAGATATTTAACATTAAGAAATTAAGGATAATTAAGGAGCTATTGCACAAAGGGCACAAAGAAGACGCAAAGTTACACAAAGATATGCCCATTAAATTTAGAGTCTGATAATCACGAATGCGCTGATTATAATTTTCAGCCGGTTGAAAATTATAAAAGAATCAGGTAAATCAGAGAAATCAGGCTCAGAAAAAATGAAAACATTATCGCCATTTTTGATAGTTTCACAGTGTTACACAG
>CAYUAN010000404.1:0-3467 GCA_964442545.1 uncultured Prolixibacteraceae bacterium
CGATGATCGAATAGCGGAACTGAGTGATATGATTCGCAAACAGGGTGATGCGGAAAAGGCTTTTTTTACTGATTTGAAAAAAATATATTAATCAGAATTTTGAATTGATGACACAAAACGAACAAAACGAATTGGCCAAGGAAATTATTCAGCTGATTATTGACACACTGAATATTACACATGTAAAAGCCGAAGACGTAAATATCGAATCTCCTTTATTTGGCGGGGATAATGAGCTGGAACTGGATTCGGTGGATGCGATTGAAATTGTGGTAGCCCTGCAAAAACAATACGGTATTCGTATCGACAGCGAATTGCCCGCTCGTGAAATTCTTACTTCCATAAAAAGTATCGTTGAATACCTCGAAGCCAATAATGCCACAAAAAAGCTGGCTTAAATGAAACACTCCTACTTATTAGCCGGAATAAAGCCCGGGCGCTTGTATGAATTAATACGACGAAATAAGGGGATTTCTGCCCAATATATGAGCAGGGTTAGTTTTCTGCTTAGTATTGGAATGTGGGCTCCGCTCTTCGAATGGAGCGAAAAGCGTCATTTCGGTAAAAAAGTAAAAGCCGTAAAGCAAAGTACCTCACCCGTATTCATTGTCGGGCACTGGCGTACGGGAACAACTTTGCTACATCAATTAATGGCCCTCGACAATCAGTTTAACTATATGGATGTGTTTAAGGTATCGCATCCTTACCATTTTCTGATTTCGCGAAAATATTATAGCGGGGTAATGTCAAAATTTCTGAAAGGGCCCCGCCCGATGGACAATGTAAAACTCGGAATGACCGAACCCCAGGAAGATGAATACGCCTTGGTGAAAATGCAAAACGACCTGGTACTCGAAGGCCTGATTTTTCAGAAAAAAGACCGCTTTTTTATCGATTTGGATGAAGAGTTTATGCCCCGCGATAAAAAGAAGTTTTTTGATTTGTTGGATTTGTTGATTCGCAAACTTCAGGTAGAAAAAGGCGAGGCCATTATTCCGCTATTCAAAAACCCTTTTCATTCCTTACGGATCGACGAACTGAAAGCGCATTATCCGGATGCGAAATTTATCAATATTGTGCGCGACCCGCTTCGCGTCGTTCCTTCCACCATTCATATGTGGAATATTGTCGGACGGCAAAACATTTTGAAAGGCCAATGGATTGAACCCGGCACCGAACACATCGCCCGCTTATATCTTCGTATTGTTCATGCAATCCGCAATTCTTTTTCAAAAATGAAAACGGAAGATTATTGCGAAATACGTTTCGAAGAACTGGAACGAAAACCTAAAGAAAGTGTACGAGGTATTTATGAAAAACTGCAACTTGAATTTTCGGATGACTACGCAAAAAAGCTGGATGATTTTATCCGGGAAATAAAAGACTATAAAAAGAACAGCTATCAGATAGCTGATCAGGATTATAAGATGATTAGGGCTATCTTTGAACCCTCGATGCCCGAATACTTTAACAAGCAAGCAAACAACATAATAAACAAAACGACAACAAATGAAGTTTCACCTGATATACCCGAAATGGAAAAAACTGGACGGACAAACACAATTTAACCTTCCGCCACACGGGCCGGTAGTGATGGCCGCTGCGCTGCCCGAATATGTAAAGGTCCATTTCACCGATGAAAATGTGGACGAAATCATGTACGACGATGATGTGGATTTTGTGGGCATTTCGGTAATGCTGACCGCACAAATCAAGCGTGCCTGGGAAATAGCCGATGAGTATCGTGCCCGGGGCAAAAAGGTGATTTTCGGTGGAATTGCAGCGCAATTGCACGCACGGGAAACCAAGCCGCATGCCGATTCTGTGTTCCTGGGCGAGGCAGAAGGTCGTATGGAACAGGTGTTCGAAGATTTTGTAAAAGGAGAACTAAAACCCATATATAACTATATGATGCGTCATCCCGATATTGAACTTATCGGGCCGGCGCGCCGTGATATTTTGAATCGGGATCGCTACTACCATAAAGGTATTCAGATGGTTGATTTGTTTCATGCCAGCCGTGGTTGCCGCTTCAATTGCTACCCTTGTTGTGTGCCTTTCCTGGGTGGTAAACGATTCCGCCCACGCCCCATTGATAAGGTTTTGGAAGAGTTGGAAACCATTGAAAACAACCGCCTTTTCATTGTGGATAATACTCTGGCGCAGGACAAAGAATGGGAAAAAGATTTGTTTCGCAATATGATTCCGGCAAAGAAAAAATGGTGCAGCCATACTATTCACGACGACCCTGAAGTGTTGGATTTGGCCGCACAGGCCGGTGCCTGGTATGTATATCAGGCGGTTTTCGACACCTCGGACTATATCCGCGAGCGCATAAAAAAATACCACGACCACGGCATCATGGTGGAAGGAACCATATTGCTGGGCATGGACAACCAAACCGAAGACGATATCTATCGCCTGATTGATTTCCTCCACGAAATTGATCTGGATCTGGCCGAATTTACCGTACTTACACCCTTCCTGCATACCAAGTCTTATGACGACCTTTTCCGCGAGAAGCGTATCATTGATTTCGACTACAATAATTATAACGCGGGGCGCGTGGTTATCCAACCCAAACATATGAGTCCGGAGAAATTGCAGGAGCTGTATTATTACGCCTGGGACAGTTTTTATAAAGACGAAACCCAGGAACAAAAAATGTTTAAGCTGATGATGAGCGTGGTGGAGAAAGAGATGCGCGACGGCACCTATCGCCCGCGCCGTCAGGAATTGGCCAACGTATCATTTGGGAAGCCCGTTTATCGCTAATTTATCCGTAAATTTGTAGGAAACAAAGCAGGAAAATATGAAACTCGAGGATTACGAATATAATTTTATAGATGAAATCTACGCCTATAAAGGATTATGGGAACGTGATTCAACCTGCGGTTTGAAAATCGCGGAATTAGCGGATAAAACTCTGATTATCGCCACCGATTTGTATGAAGAAAATCCGGGCGGTTCTATTACCGAATTTGTGGCGGAACTGGCTACCCTTATTTGCGATGATTTTAAACTCGATAAAGAACGGATATATTTTATCAATCATGTACCTGAAGTGAAATCCAGTCTGGAGTTTTATGCCGAAGCGTTTTACCATGTGCGCTTTGATTTGGAAGAGGGAGTGTTTGTAAATCCCGATTGGGAGAAAATTACGCGCCGGGAAGTGCAGGCAATGGTTGATGCTGCACAATAGCAGTTATCATCAGAGTATAACTGAATGGATAAAAACGGCCCAATGGAGAAGGTTATACGGTTTCGATTTATAAAAGCGCTGCTTTTTGTCCTTTTAATCAGCGGCTTTCACACAGCATTTGCCCAAAACCGGACCCAAAGCATCCAGGGTTATGTAACCGATAAGTTTACAGGCACACCCTTACCGGGCGTAAATATCCTGATTACAAAAGACTCTCTTAGGCTCGGCGGCTTTACCGATGCGCGCGGCTATTTTATAATTCGGG
>CAYUAN010000405.1:0-3603 GCA_964442545.1 uncultured Prolixibacteraceae bacterium
TGGCACCGGAAAATACCGAGTGATGAAAATGTAATACTGCTTCGTCTTTACTGGATTTTAATATGATTTTTGTTCGTTACATACAATACAAATTATGCGTTTTTGCTTTTATCAAAAGCTGAATTATTTCCCCGCAAAAATAGCCTTTCTTGCCTAGTTATAGCAAAAAACAGAATTAATCGGGTTTTTCACAATCAGCTGGTGATAAAAAAGTATTTTTGTGCTTCTGTAAAACATTAAATAAAATTAGATTTACTGTTATTAAAGACTGCAGGCGAACTGTAATTAATAAATTGTAAATAAGCTAAAATCAATTAAATAAACAAAATTACATTATGAAAAAAACATTAAGTATTGTATTTATCGCATTCCTTTCGGTAGCGGTACTATCATCGTTTGCCCCTAAAAAGAAGAAGAAAGCAAAATCCTTTAAAGGATCCATCACCTATAGTTTGAGTTATGAAAGTTCGGAACTGAGTCAGGTGCAGTTGGCAAAAATGCCCAAATCGGTATCGGTAAAAGTAATGGGAAAAATGTCTCGTGTTCAAACGGTTTCCGGTCCGATGGTAATTACGCAAATCGACCGCCCGGATGATAAAGTGAAAATCATGCTGTTCGAAATGATGGACAAAAAAGCGGGTATGACCATTAAGGATACTATTCCTGAAAATGATTCAACTGAGAATTATGACATAAGTATTGACTATAGCGGCGATACGAAAGTAATCGCAGGTTACACTTGCAAAAAAGCCGTGGTAACTTTTACGCCACGAGAAGGAGTGGATGCTGAAGAAGTAACTGTTGCTGTTTTTTACAGTGATGAACTGGACGATGGAAGTTCTAATGCGGAGAATGATTATAAAGGCATTCCGGGCTTGCTGTTGGAGTTTTATCAGGTAACACCCAAAATAACTACAAAATATGTAGCTACCGAGGTGAAAAAAGGTGGTGTTAAGGAATTGGATTTCTTTTTCCCGTCTGATTATAAAGAATTCAAATCGGAAGAAGAGTTGATTAAATATTTTCAGGGATAGTAAATAAATGAAGAAGGACAGGTCAAAGGGTAAAAATACCTTGCGCGACGAGCAGGACGAACAGCCTGTAAAAAAGAAACGGGGCGCAAGCAAGACGAAAGCGAAAAAAGCGAAAGGAACTAAAAAAGGATTCTCCTTAAATTTTAGTTTTATCCGGGATGAGCGAAATCATAAGGTTTTCGGTATTTTCCTGATGCTTACATCACTGTATCTGCTGCTGGCCTTTACTTCATATCTTATTAGCTGGTTTAACTGGCAAACTGAAGATGTCGAGCTGAGTTTCTATCGCGTGCTATTTGACAATAGTATTGAGGTTCATAATTTTATGGGCCGTTTGGGTGCGGCACTTTCCATGTCGTTGATTAAAAACGGCTTTGGCATTGCAGCCTATTTATTTGTCTATTTACTTTTCCTTTTGGGTTTCCGGCTGAGTTTGGGCTTTTCTTTTCTTTCCATCAAAAAAGCTTTTAAGCACAGTTTATTCGGATTGATTTGGATTCCATTTACACTGGGTTTCTTTTTCCGCGGTATTAAAAGTTCGGTATTGGGCGGGGTATTCGGTTTTGAACTTTCCTCATGGTCAATAGGTGTTTTGGGTAATGCCGGAACACTGATTCTGATCATATTCGCCCTGACGGGCTTTCTGATTATGGCCTTTAATATTCATAAGTTCTTTGAACGTAAGGAAGTAGTGGAAGAGGCCGAGAAAGAAGAAGCGCTGAATGAATATAGCGCTGACGGCTTAAGCATAGAAGAACTGGGCGCTTTGGAAGGCCAGGGAGCGGAAAGTGTTGACGATAGTTCTATTGAAATGACCGTGGCGGAAAATCCCGAGGAAGAAGAGGCGATGCTGGATATCAAAATTGTTAAGGATCCCGATAATCAGTCTGATGACGAGGCCGTGCCATTAAGCACCGAAGTACCCGAAACCGAATCGGAATCAAATGATGAGGCTGATTTGGAGCTGGTGGTGGAAAAGGCAGAGGAAGAAGAGGAAGTGGAGGAGAATAAGCCCGATTCCATGCATGGCATAGATACGGAATATGACCCGACCGAGGATTTGCGTAATTTCAAAAATCCGGGACTCGACCTGCTTGAAGATCATGGCAGCAGTAATGAAATCACCATGACGCAGGAAGAGTTGGAGGCGAATAAAAACAAGATTGTCAAAACGCTGAGCGATTATTCCATTAAAATTCAAAGTATTAAGGCCACCATTGGCCCGACGGTTACACTATATGAAATTGTGCCTGCCGCCGGTGTTCGTATTTCCAAAATCAAAAATCTGGAAGACGATATCGCACTGAGTCTGGCGGCTATGGGTATTCGTATTATCGCGCCTATTCCGGGGCGGGGAACCATTGGTATTGAGGTGCCTAACTTGCATCCCGAGATTGTGTCGATGAAAACCATTCTGGCTTCGGAGAAGTTTCAGAATTCCAAGTTTGATTTACCGGTGGGTATCGGAAAAACCATTTCGAACCAAACCTATGTGTTCGACCTGGCCAAGATGCCGCACTTGCTGATGGCCGGTGCCACGGGACAAGGAAAGTCTGTGGGGCTGAATGCGATTATCACCTCCTTGTTATATAAGAAGCATCCGGCGCAATTGAAATTTGTGATGGTCGATCCCAAAAAGGTTGAACTTTCGCTTTTCTCGAAAATTGAACGTCATTATCTGGCGAAGCTGCCGGACAGGGCAGAGGCCATTATTACCGATGTGCGTGATGTGGTGAACACGCTGAACTCACTCTGTATTGAGATGGACGATCGTTACGACCTGTTGAAAGACGCCCATGCCCGGAATCTAAAAGAATATAACACGAAATTTATCCAGCGGAAACTGAATCCGCAAAAGGGACACCGCTTTATGCCTTATATCGTGGTGATTGTGGATGAGTTTGCCGACCTGATTATGACTGCGGGTAAAGAGGTGGAAGCCCCCATCGCCCGTTTGGCGCAATTGGCCCGTGCCATTGGTATTCACTTGATTATCGCTACGCAGCGTCCGTCGGTGAATGTAATTACGGGTGTGATTAAGGCAAACTTCCCGGCCCGTATTGCTTTCCGTGTAACGTCGAAGATTGACTCGCGTACCATCTTGGATGCAGGAGGCGCCGACCAGTTAATCGGACGCGGAGATATGCTGCTTTCCACCGGAAACGAGATGGTGCGTTTGCAATGTGCCTTCGTGGATACGCCCGAAGTTGAACAAATTGTGGACTATATCGGCGAGCAGCAAGGTTATCCCTCGGCCTTTAATTTGCCCGAATTTGTGGGTGATGAAGATGGCGGCAAGCCCGATGTGGATATGGACGATCGCGATGTGATGTTTGAGGATGCCGCTCGCATAGTGGTGCAAAATCAGTCGGGTTCCACTTCGATGATTCAACGAAAATTAAAGCTGGGATATAATCGCGCGGGCCGAATTATCGATCAATTGGAGGCTGCCGGAATCGTTGGCCCCTTTGAAGGAAGTAAGGCGCGTGAGGTGTTAATTAAGGATATGGTTTATTTGGAACAGTTTTTGGAAGACCTGAACAATCCAAATAAAGAATAAGAACAGAAA
>CAYUAN010000406.1:0-5560 GCA_964442545.1 uncultured Prolixibacteraceae bacterium
CGCAAAAGAATTTTGAGGAGTTTGTACAGCAGGGAATTTATAAAACCGACCGCCTGATTATTAATTCCGTGAAACTTTATGCCGATGGTGCTTTGGGTTCACGGGGCGCCTGCTTGCTTGCGCCTTATTCCGATGATATTCATAATCACGGTTTTCTGATTCATGACCCGCAATATTATGATTCGATTTGTAAACTTATTTACGAGGCCGGGTATCAGGCGAATACGCACGCGATTGGCGATTCCGCCGTGCGAACGGTTTTAAAAACCTATGCCAACTATCTGGGCGGAAAGAATGACCGCCGCTGGCGAATCGAACATGCCCAGGTGGTTCATCCCGACGATTTTCATTGGTTTGGTGAATATTCCGTTATTCCCGCCGTGAATACCACACACGCCACCTCGGATATGTATTGGGCGGGGGAACGCTTGGGGCCGGAGCGCCTGAAAACGGCTTACGCTTATCATCGACTGTTGGAGGAAAACGGATGGCTGACCAACGGCAGTGATTTTCCGGTGGAAAGCATAAATCCGCTTTATGGTTTTTATGCGGCGGTCGCGCGTAAAGACCAAAAAGGATGGCCGGAGCAGGGCTTTCAAACCGAGAATAAGTTGAGTCGCAAAGAGGCCCTGAAAGCGATGACCATTTGGGCTGCCAAAGGTAGTTTTGTGGAGCGGGAGCGTGGCTCCCTGGAGCCGGGCAAGTTTGCCGATTTTGTAGTGCTCGACCGGGATATTATGAAAGTGCCGGAGGATGAATTGTATAAAGCCGGGGTGTTGATGACCTTTATCAACGGGGAAGTGGTATATCATTCAAAGAATTAAAACGAATTTATGAAGTATTAAACTTTTCATTATGGACAAATTTTTCCGAATTACCGAGCTGGGTTCCACCTATAAACGAGAGATAATCGGCGGATTGACCACCTTTATGACGATGGCCTACATCCTAATTGTGCAGCCGAAAATTATGGAGGCGGCGGGCATTCCTTTTGGCGCGTCACTTTTGGCGACCATTATCACCGCTTTTTTCGGAACCATACTGATGGGGGTTTATGCCCGGCGGCCTTTTGCCATCGCACCATATATGGGCGAAAACGCTTTTATCGCCTTCACGGTGGTTAAAGTGATGGGCTATTCGTGGCAGCAGGCCGTGGCCGCTATTTTTATCAGCGGGGTGGTCTTTACCTTGATTACCGTGTTTAAGCTGCGCAAATGGCTGGTTAACGGAATCCCCAAAAATATGAGCATCGCCTTTACCGTGGGGATCGGTCTGTTCCTCACTTTTATCGGGCTGAACGAGTCGGGCCTGGTCACGCTCGGTGCACCCGGCGCTCCGGTTCATATTGGTGATCTGACGCAAACACCACAGCTCTTGGCGATAGTCGGTTTTCTGGTTATCAGTATTTTGATGCTCAAAAATAAAAACGGAGCCATTATTATCGGCCTGCTGCTTGTAACGTTTTTGGGCATTATCATGGGTGAGGTAAAAATGCCCGAAAAAGTATTTTCCGAGCCGGCGCCCATCGGAAGCGTTTTTAATCAAATGGATTTTACGGGCGTATTTACCTGGGGCTTTATTCCCGTGATACTGACGGTAATCGTGATGGACTTTGTGGATACCATGGGTACTTTGCTCGGTGTTTCCTATAAAGCGGGCTTTCTGGACGAGCAGGGCAATTTGCCCGAAATTGAAAAGCCGATGCTGGTGGATGCTCTGAGTACCTTGGTCGCCGGATTGTTTTCCACCACCTCAGCCGGTGCTTATATTGAGTCGGCAGCAGGCGTGCATGCCGGCGCGCGCACGGGCCTGGCCAGCGTGGTTACGGGATTGATGTTTCTGTTGGCCTTGTTTATCGCGCCACTGCTTTCCATTTTTCCGGGTTTTGCCTATGGCCCGGCGATGATTGTGGTGGGCATGTTGATGTTTTCCACCCTGAAAGACCTCGAGCTGGGAGATATGTCGGAGCTGATTCCCGCTTTTACCATTATTATTCTGATGAGCTTTACCTTTAATATGGGAATAGGTATGACTTCGGGTTTTATTGTTTACCCTTTGGTTAAAATGGTTTCGGGCAAAACGAAAGAAATCAGCGGGGCAATATGGGCCTTGGCAGTGGTGTCGCTTTTATTCTTTGTATTTTATCCGTATTAAAATTGTTTGTAAATTAGTGCTTTATAAAACAACTAAAGATGTCTGAGAACAGAAAATGTTTGGAGTGCGGTACCGAAATTTACGGTCGTGTGGATAAGAAGTTTTGCTCCGATCAATGCCGTAATACCTACAATAACCGTTTGCATGCCGTTTCGAATACCTACATACGTAAGGTAAATTACATCTTGCGCAAGAATCGTCGTATTATGGAAGAACTTTTGGAAGGAACGGATAAGGATGCGATGCGGGTGCATAAATCCAAACTCACGGACAAGGGTTTTAGTTTCGATTATTACACCAATATTTACAAAACAAAAACGGGAAATTATTACTACTTCTCTTACGAATACGGTTTTATGAAATTGGATAATGATTATTTCACCATTGTGAAAAGAGAGGATTATTTGAAGTAGGCAGGACTATTTGTGCAAATTTGCCCGTAACCATTCAAATAAAACCACCGTAGCGGCCTGCACCACATTTAATGATTTTACTTTTCCGGGCAGGGGAATATACAAATGGCCTGCGCAGTGTTCCAGGCTTTCCTTGTCGATGCCGTAACGCTCGTTTCCCAAAACAAAAGCGAATTTGCCTTTCAAATCAGCCGAAAAGACAGATTTGGCTTCAGCCGTTGTTTCCACGGCGACAATTTGATAATCTTCCGGAATATGTTGGTGCCATTGCCGGTGTTCCACAAATTGCCAATCCACTTGATTAAAAGCCGTGGTGGCGGTGCGCTTTATTTTGGCGGTGTTGTAATCAGCCTGCTTGCCCGTAAACAAAAGTTTTTTGCAGCCCATATTTCCCGCCAGGCGGATAAAACTTCCCACATTGGCCGGTGTTTGCAAGTCCAGCGCAACCAGAATAGGGGCATCCTCCGGCGGATAATAGTCGGACTGTTCTTTGAAAAAGAATTGCGATTGCGTGTGTTCGGTATCGTAAAGCGGCCTGCTCATTTGTCTGTTAACCATCCGTTTTCAAAAAAATCGCATATATCGGCACCCGCTTCCAGATCAATATAGAGTGTTTGCATGCCGAGTGCGCCGGCAGCTTCGATATTGGGCATGGAGTCGTCGATAAAGAGGGTTTCTTCCGCTTTTATCTTTTGGTCGTTCAGCACATACAGGAAACTCTCTGCATCCGGTTTGCGCAGCCCGATATCGTGGGAATAATACACCCGGTCGAAGAGCGCTTCCAGGCCGTTGATATTATGCCGTTGCCGCAATTCATTATTGTAGGCTTCGGCGTGGATAATATTGGTGTTCGACAAAAGGAATAAGCGATAATGCTCGCGCAGTTCCTGCAACAATTGCAAGCGGGCAGGAGGGAAGTCGAGCAAAAGCGCGTTCCAGCAGCGATCGATAAGGCTGTCGCTAAGCTGAATGCCCGCCAGTTTGCGCAGCTCCTTACGGAAGTCCTCCGGACTGATTTTCCCCCGTTCCAGTCGGTCGAATAACTCGGACTGCACCGCACGGGAATAAAGTTGTTCGAAATCGTCCAGCCCCGCTTCGCGAAATGCTTGTGCTGCACGGTCGAAATCAATATTCAGTACCACACCGCCCAAGTCAAAAATTATATTTTTAATCGCCTCCATCTATCTTCTTCTGCCTTTTTTTATCTTCTTACCCGATTTCTTAAACTTGGGCTTATGCCGTGCCGCGCTGCCGCTGTTCTGCTTTTTGTTCTTTTCTTTCTTCTCGTGAAATGCGCCCTGCGACTTCGAAATGTCGGGCGCCTTCAGATAGTTTTTCTCCCGTGTTTTGGCGTTTTTCGGAATTTCATCATCAGAAAAAATATCGGAAATCACCAGGCCTTCCGGCAATGGCAGGAGCTCTATTTGCTTGCCTGTCAGTTCCTCTATTTCCATCTGGTATTGCTGTTCCACTTCATTGATAAACGAGATGGCAATGCCGTCGGAATCGGCGCGCCCTGTACGACCAATGCGGTGCAGGTAATCGCCTTTGGATTCGGGCATGTCGAAATTAATCACATGCGTTACATCCTGAATATCCATTCCGCGAGCCATTACATCGGTGGCAATCAAAACGCGGTGTGTGCCGTCAGTGAAATTCTTTAAGGCGTTCAAACGGGTGTTATGTGCTTTGTTGGAATGAATTACGGCAAATTGCCCGGGCAGGCGCTGGGTAATCTTTTCGTAGAGCTTATCCGCCATTTTTTTGCTCTTGACAAAAATCAGCACTTTTTGCAAGGATTCATCCTGCAACAGTATTTCCAGCAAATTGACTTTGGTAAAGAAGTTGGGTACATGGTAGCCGTATTGTTTAATGCGCTCGAGCGGTGTACCGTGCGGGGCCACAATAATGCGCTCGGCATAAATAAAATATTCGTTAATCAGGCCTTCCACATCTTCGCTTAGCGTGGCCGAAAACAACAGGTTTTGCCGTTTTTCGGGCAGCATTTCCAAAAGGGTATTGAGTTGCGCCCGGAATCCCAGACTCAGCATCTCATCTACTTCATCGATTATGAGTTTACGCACCGACTTAAAACTGAGAATGCCCGTATAGGCCAGGTCGAGCACACGGCCGGGTGTGCCGATTAAAATATCGCAGCCATCATATACCGCTTGCTTTTGCTTGTTGATATTGGCGCCGCCAAAGACTCCCAGCGTGCGCAGCCCGGAATATTTGGTCAGCTTTTTCGCTTCTTCCCAAATTTGGATGACCAGCTCATGGGTCGGGGCGATAATCAACACCCGCGGGTCGCGCTGTTTGGAGAAAGTAAGTTGTCGCAAAACAGGAAGCAGATAGGCCAGAGTTTTACCGGTTCCCGTTTGGGCGATGCCCACCACGTTTTTGCCGGACATAATCACCGGAAAGGCCTCTGCCTGAATGGGTGTGGCATAGTCAAATTCCAGATCGGCCAGGGCGTTCCAAAGGGCTTTATTCAGGTTTAGTTCGTCGAAAGTCACGCTAATAGAATTGGTTTATGCGGCAAAGGTAAAGCTTTTTGACGGCTTAAAAAGGGACGGTGTATCCGGATAAAACAAAAACCACACTGCGCGTGGCAATGTGGTTTGTTTTGCTGGTGGGCCCACCAGGACTTGAACCTGGGACCAACTGATTATGAGTCAGCTACTCTAACCAACTGAGCTATAGGCCCTATTGGAAACGCACCTGGCGAATTCCAAAATTGGACTGCAAAAGTAATTATTTATCTTATTTGAAAAAAGGAAATTTTTATCTAATCGAAAAAGTTCTTGTATTATTTGGAAAATTTTGATGTGGAAGGGGGATTTTTTGGAACCATTAAGGCATATAAGGACATATGAGTTTTTGAAAGTTTCATTGTGTTCCTCTGTGTACAACACTGTGGAATTTTTTCGGATATTTTCAACATTAAGAAATTAAGGGAAATTAAGTGGCTGTTGCACAAAGGGCACAAAGAA
>CAYUAN010000407.1:0-2965 GCA_964442545.1 uncultured Prolixibacteraceae bacterium
TAAAACCGGAGTTATCGAAAAAGACATTAACCTATCATCATTATTGCCCGATGCAAGCGCGTATTTTGCAAACGATATTGCCGTAGATGATAAAGGAAATGTTTATATCTCGGATTGGTATGCAAGAGTCGTGTATAAAGTAGATTTAGAAGGTAATGCAACTGTGTTCTGGACAAACGAAACGGGTATTCCAAGCGGTGCCAACGGTTTGGATTTTCACCCTGACGGATATTTGTTGGTTTCAATACTTACCGTTAACGATAAAGGGCTTTATGCAGATTACGGTCTGGTAAAAATTCCGGTAGATAATCCGAAATCGGCACAAGTTGTAAATATTACAAACACCGGCTTTACCGGTTTTGACGGAATGGTTCTTAAAGCGGACGGCAAAGTAGTTGGCGTAACCAATAACGGAACTGCACCCGGCGGTAATACATTTATTGAATTGTCAAGCAACGATAATTGGGAAAGTGCCGAAGTAATAAATACAAAATCCATAAAAGCAAGTACAACCGTTGCTGTTACTCCTGAAAACGATTATTACATTATTAATCAGGATTTCACAAAACCAATGAAAAAAGATTGGACTATAGAAAAAATAGAGTTTTAGAGAATTACACAGACAATTTGATGCCGCATTATTTGAACGGTCGGGATAAAAATGGAATTAAAAAGCTTTCAAAAAAAGGCCAAATAATAACAAACAGCTTTTTGCAAGTAAATATTTGACTGTTTTGCCAAGTAAAGAAGATTTGTGCTTCGAAATCACGTGCTTTTCATATTCTTGTGTACTTAATGGTTGTAGCTCATTAAGAAAGAAAATGCAGCTCATTTTTATTGCTTTTATTGAGCCGAATACAGATATTTGTGCGCTAAAATAAAAACATGAGCAAATAAAAAATATCCATACGATTTTTTAACGACAGTGAAGTTCGTGCTGTTTAGGACAAAAAAAAACTCAAAATGGTGGTTTTCAGGATTAATTGAAATTGCAAGCTCCCAAAGCATTTTTTCCATAGATTTGCCCTATCGAAAAGCCCAATGAAATATCGAAAGTTTTCACCACTTCCCGCATTCTGATTGCCGTAATGCTGGGACTGGCGGTTAGTTTTTACCTGATTTCCCAGGACTTTAAGGCCGGAACTTATGAGCATGTGGAGTGGAATTTTAACGCATGGATGTTTCTGCTTTTGGCCATTGTGCTGGAAGCGATTCGCGATTTGGCCTATATGTACCGCATCCGGTTACTGACCGACGGTAAAATCAGTTGGCGCAAAAGTTTCCAGGTAATCATGTTGTGGGAATTTGCCTCGGCGCTTACGCCCTCGGTGGTCGGCGGCTCGGCTGTGGCGCTCTATATTGTGAACAAAGAAATTGACAATGTGGGGAAATCCACCGCCATCGTGATGATTACCGCATTGCTCGACGAAATGTTTTACATCGTGATGGTGCCGGTGATGTTTTTCTTTGTGGGTTATAAGGAACTCTTTATCAATACCGAATTTGATTTGTTCGGGATGGGAAAATTCCCCACCGAAATCATCTTTTTTGTGGGCTACGGCTTTATTCTGTTACTCACGAGTATCATCACTTTTTCCATCTTTTTCAAGCCCCATGTATTTAAGAAAATCCTCTCCGGAATCTTCCGTTTGCCCTTCCTGAAACGTTGGTATAAATCCGTTTTGCAAACCGGAGACGAAATCATCATCACCTCTCGCGAGATGAAGGGTAAAAGTTTTGGCTTTTGGGCCAAGGCCTTTGGCTCCACACTTTTTTCATGGACTTCGCGCTTTTTGGTAATCAATGCCTTAATTCTGGTTTTGGTGCAGGGGGGCGATCAATTCCTGATTTATGCCCGTCAGTTGGTAATGTGGGTGATTCTTTTAATCAGTCCAACCCCCGGTGGCAGTGGGGTGGCCGAATTTATGCTCCCTAAATTCCTGGGCGAGTTTATGGGCGGCTATGGCAACGAAATCGCTTTGGGCTGGCGCATTCTGAGTTATTATTCCTATCTCATAATCGGCAGCATGGTTTTGCCGGTATGGCTGAAACGGGTATATGCCCGGAAAGAGGCGAAAGAGGAGGATAAATAAACCCCTCATTATTTTCCCAAACCAAACATCCTTGTATCCAAATAAATCTTCCAAACCGAATTTGAAGTCGTAGTGGCCAAACGATTGGTAAATCCAAATCTATTTCCTGATTCGTTACCTGGTACTGCTTTTTCTGGACTTTCATCCCCTGTAGTTTATTCGCCAACGCTGGCTCGAAGGCCTGATCTTGCTGCTGATGTTTATTGGCGCGGGTTCGGGTTCTACCGCCGGAGGAATCAAGGTAACCACTTTCGCCGTGGCTATAAAGTCCGCCATTGCCACCATTCGCGGTAAAACCTATGTGGACTTTTTCAAGCGCACCATTCCGTTTAGCATAGTCAACAGGGCCTTTTCCATTATCCTGTTTGCCTTGGCGGTGATTAGTATTTCCATTTTTCTGCTGAGCATATCCGAGCCGGGCATCGACTTTCTGAAACTTACTTTTGAGGAATTCTCCGCATTTGCCACCGTCGGGCTTTCCACGGGCATCACACCCGAGCTTAACGATTTCTCGAAAGGGGTGATTATGGTTTCCATGTTTATGGGCCGTGTGGGCGTCTTGTCCATCGCCATGGTGTTGAGCCGCCGCGTGATTAGCCGCAATTACCAATATGCCAAAGAATCGGTAATGGTTGGTTAATTTCCCTATTTTTGCCGGGCAAAAAAATTAGAACTTATGTATTGGATTATCGGAATTAGTGTGGTGGTATTGGTATTGGGAATTTTCATGTACCGCCGCTACAAAATGTTTGCGCCCGCATTGGCCGGCGACCATGTGGACAGTGAGAAATTGATTAAGCTGAATGATAAGAATTTCAAAAACTATACGAAGCAAGGTGTGAGTCTGGTCGATTTTTGGGCCGAATGGTGCC
>CAYUAN010000408.1:0-8649 GCA_964442545.1 uncultured Prolixibacteraceae bacterium
AGCATCGGATAACAGCAAAGGAATGTATGGAAAGAAAAGCGACCAAAGCAATAAAAGCGTGGAAATAATAATTGAATAGGGATGTTGAATTAATACGCGCTCCACATTCGTATGCCCGGGGATACGTGCATCATATTTTAATAAAATATATACTTTCCTTAGAATAAGGACTCCGGCTATGATAAGTAGGGCCCAGATAATATAGCCGATAACAGAAGTGCCAATGGAAGAAAAATAATATTGAGCGGAACGGAAATTATTTGACCAGGCTTTTGAAATACGGTCCCACAAACTTCCTTCATAGGTATCGTGTAATTGGATATTCCAAATTGCCTTATCCGTTCTCGAAAGGGTTTTATTCCGCAAACGCTCTTGAAGATTGTTCGTTTTGGTAATTATTTGGTCGCACAAAAACAGTTTGTCCGTAATTTTCGTTTGTAAAGAAACCACATCACGTTCAACCTTTTTTAATTTATCATCCAAGGAGTTCAGCTCGTACATTACCTGATATACCCTGTTTTCCAGGCTTGGTAAATCACGTTGCTTAAGCATTTCCAGATTGGCTTTCCATTGCTTTTGCAGCCGGTCCACCTGCTCCATTCCGCCGAGCAAAACATTTAAATCGGCATCTACTAATTTCTGCCATTTCTCAATCTGTATCCGGTAATTGGCCCAAACCAAATAGATATTGTTCAGAAAGAATTTGGATAAATTTTGCGGGTCGTAGGCATTGAAATCCTCTGCTTCACGGTCCAGCATTTTTGTTTTTTTTGTGAAAGCACTGTCAATCGAGGCATACTTCAGCGCATTCAAACGGTTATTTAGCCGAAGAATCATATCCTCTGTTTTATGCAGCTGGACATTAATCTCGTCAATGCTAAATATTTCGGATGTATCTTTTGGGGAAATCAACGATTCCACCTGCGCATTTGCCGTGCCGGCAAAAATCAAAAACAGAAACAGAAAAACAACTGTGAACTTCATATGGTGAATTGATTGTTGATGGTTGAACCCGTGGTAAAATGTGAATCAAAGGTATATAAAATTGGCTAATTCGCCACGGGCGGAATTTTATTTGAATGCGGCGGAGCTTTTTGATGTAATTTTGTGCTATGGCACAACAGAATATTATTGAACAAACCACAGAATACTTGCAACAGAAATTCGCTCAGGAAGGTAGCGGCCACGACTGGTACCATATTGAGCGGGTATGGAAGCTCGCGAAACAAATCGCCCTAAAAGAAGGTGATGCAGACCTGTTTGTAGTGGAAATGGGCGCGCTGCTGCACGATATCGCCGACCATAAATTTCATGGCGGAGATGATACTGTTGGGCCGAAAGTAGCCCGAGAATTTTTGCGGCGGTTTGATATTCCCGAAAAGCAAATTGACGCCATTGTGCAAATAGTGGAGGAGGTGAGTTTCAAAGGAGCCGGAGTTCCTACACCAATGAGCACCAAAGAAGGAGCCATTGTGCAGGATGCCGACCGTCTGGATGCCATCGGAGCCATTGGCGTGGCGCGCACCTTTGCTTATGGAGGTTCGAAAAACCGCCCTATTTACGACCCCAATGTGAAACCGATTTGCCATACCAGTTTCGCGGCCTATAAAACCAGTACCGCGCCCACGATTAATCATTTTTATGAAAAGCTGCTCACACTGCGTGATAAGATGAATACCGAAACGGCCAAAAAGGAAGCCGAACGCCGGCACGCGTTTATGGAATTATTTCTGCAAAATTTTTATACGGACTGGGATGCGCGCATTGAATAATCCCGGGCCGGTTTAATCCTGCGCCCTATTCTTCAGCATCGGCACAAAGGCGAATGCGCCATGCGTTTTTTTCTCAAACTCGTTTTCCGAAATACGTTTCACACGATACATCGTCTGCCCCTCGTCGCCACCGACGGGAATAACCAAAATACCACCGATTTTAAGCTGAGTCAACAGGGCTTCGGGAATTTCGGGCGCACCGGCCGTTACAATAATCTTATCAAAAGGAGCATAAGCCGGCAGGCCTTTATAGCCGTCACCGTAAAATAATTTGGGCATATAACCCAGCTTGTCCATCAGTTTGCGGGTTTTGTCATAAAGCTTGCGCTGTCGCTCAATACTGAAAACCTTGGCTCCCATTTCCAGCAAAACAATGGCCTGATAGCCGGACCCGGTGCCCACTTCAAGCACTTTGTCGCCTTTTTTTATATCCAGCAATTGCGATTGAAAAGCCACGGTATAGGGTTGTGAAATGGTTTGCCCCGAACCAATCGGGAACGGCACATCACGATAGGCGAATGATTCAAAGGACGAGTCCATAAACAAATGCCGCGGTATTTTCCCGATGGCTTCCAAAACCCGCTCATTGTGAATCCCTTTGGCGCGAATCTCTTCCACCAAACGTCGCCTCATTCCCTTATGTTTAAATGTATCAATCATTTACCCTTATTAATTATTAACATCCGCCCTTTAATTAACTGCAAATTTAATACAATTATACGGGTGCTTTATGCTGTATTTTTACTAAAATTATTTTTGAAATGCACAGAATCGGTATTATCGGAGCAGGCGAAAGCGGACATCATCATATTGAACGCATCCGGAGAATTCCTGAGTTTGAGTTTGCGGGAATTTACGACCTGGAACCCTTGCGTACAAAACAATTGCATCAAAAATACCGGCTTCCTGTTTTCAATAATCTGGATGAGCTAATCGAACAATCGGATATTGTGGATATTGCCGGAAGGCATTTCCCCCATTTTGATTTGGCATCACAGGCGCTGCGTAAATCGCGCCATGTATTTATCGACCGCCCCATAATCGGGAGCTTGAATGAAGTGCGCAAACTGGCCGACCTGGCTTTCGAGGCCGACGTAAAAGTGCAAATAGGCCACGCCGAACGATTTAATCCCGCTTTTAAGTTGGTGCAGGAATACATCCATCAGCCCGGCTATATCGAAGCCCGCCGTTTGCTGCCCCTTTCTCCGGACAATAAGGATGTGGATGTGGTGATGGATATGATGATTCATGATATTGACGTGGTGCTCAACCTGGTGGATTCGGGCATTAAGCGTATCCAGGCCCGCGGCCATGCCATCAACGGGCAGCAATTGGATATGGTCAATGCACATATCGAATTTGACAACGGCTGCATCGCGAATTTGAGCAGCAGCAAAATGGCGCAAAACAAACAAGCACTGTTGCAGATATATCAATCCGATCGCAGTTTCCATTTGGACTTGACCAAAGGACAAGTGGAACAAGTCATTCACAATGCTGCCACCGGGCAGGAACAACGCAATATTCTGAATGTTGATAATCGGGATTTCGACCCCTTGCAACTTGGCCTGGAAAGTTTCAAACAAGCCATTACGCAAAATAACGCCCCTTATGTTTCCCTGATTGACGGAAGTAATGCCCTGGAAGTGGCCTTTGGTATTCTGGAGAAAGTTACTCAATGGCAGGGTTTGGGGTTCAATCGTTATTAGCCGTACCAATTGTTTATCAGGGGCATTTTGCTCATTATTTTCAAAAAAAACAAGCGCACATATTTATTTTTCGGATTTTTGCAGCTTTGTTCGGATTTTATAGAATAATTTGCATAAAAATTCGTTTAGTTTTTAATGCACAGAACATAATTTTATGAGCGGTAGATTTACCTTAATTCTTGTCCTTCTAATTACATTCTTTACTTCATGTGAGGTGATAAACCCCGATGAAGGCATTCCCGCTTTTGTGCGGGTGGATAAGGTGGATTTTAGTGTAAAACCCGGCGAGGGTACCGACTCGGTGGATATCTCCGACATCTGGTTTTATGTGGATGGGAAAAGTATTGGTGCCTATGAAATGCCCGTTGTTTTTCCGGTGCTTGAAAGCGGTTCCCACAATGTCGAACTTCGCTTTGGCGTGAAACTGAACGGAATTGCCGCCACCCGCACCATCAATCCTTTTTTTGTATTTGAAAATCTGAATCTGGATTTTGTTTCCGGAGACACCATCGTTTTGAAACCGAAAACCACTTATGACTCCCGTGTGCAATTTGTGTGGAACAGCATCGGCCAGGAGGGCTTTGAGGAAGGCGGAATAAGCATCGATTCGGTAGCGGGCACCACGACCAAGATTACCAAAACTTCCGCAGAAGTATATGAAGGTTCGTTTTCAGGTCAGATTCACCTGGATCAAAGTCATACGAAATACATCGGACAGTCGAGCAAAAAATTCATATTACCCAAAGAAGGCCAGGCGGTAGTTATGGAACTGCACTCCAAGAATACAAGCAACCATTTTGCAATCGGGATGTTTGTTGAAGACCAAAGCGGAAGAATAACCATCGTGAATCATCTGGTGGTGAATCCCGGCCCGGAATGGAAGAAACTGTATGTGAATTTTACGGAATTGGTGAGTCATTACCCACAAGCAAGAAGCTTCAGGGTGTTTTTTACGGCAGAGCTTGAAAGTAGTAATACGACTACAGATATCTTTCTGGATAACATAAAGTTAATGCATTATTAATGAATACTACGCGACAGACGATTAAGTACCTTGTGGCCGATTTTCTTTCGGCGGCCATTGCCTGGACTTTGTTTTTCGTGTACCGGAAATATTCTTTCGATACCGAGCTGGAGCACCTTTATGACTCGGTAGTGAACGACCCGAATTTCTTTTACGGGGTAATACTGATTCCGCTTGCCTGGATTGTTTTCTATTTTATTCTCGGCTCCTACAATCGCATCTACCGCAAGTCGCGTATCCGTGAACTGGGACTCACTTTTGTTTCGTCCATTATCGGGGTTTCCATTATTTTCTTTACACTGATTTTGGACGATTATGTAAAGGATAATTCGCAGCTTATTGACTTTTACCTGGTGCTTTTTACGGCGCATTTCGGCCTGACGGCGATTTCCCGTTTTATCATAACTTCTTTTACTGCCTACAAAATTCATAACCGGATAATCGGCTTTAATACCTTGATTATCGGAGGAAATGGTAAAGCTACGCAAACCTATTTGGATATTCAAAATCAGTTTCATTCCTCCGGAAATAAGATTATCGGCTTTTTGAGTGTGCGCGATAGCGATCATTATCAGTTGGAAAAGCATGTGCCGCTTTTGGGAAGCTACGAAGATGCCGAACGTATAATTGAAAAATATGAAGTCGAGGAGGCCATTGTGGCCATCGACCCTTCGGAGCACGATAAAATCCGCTCTATCATTACCATTCTCGGGCGCACCAATATCATTATTAAGGTAATCCCCGATATGCACGACATCCTTTTGGGATCGGTGAAAATGACGGCCATTTTCCAGGCGCCGCTCATCCAGATTTACCCCGATATCATGCCGCATTGGCAAGTAGTGTTGAAAAGGGTAATGGATGTGGTAATCTCCATTATTGCCATTATTGTGCTTTCGCCTTTATTCCTGTTTACAGCCATTGGCATCAAGCTGACATCTAAAGGGCCTATTTTTTATTCGCAAGAACGTATCGGGCTGAACGGTAAGCCGTTTAAGATGCTGAAATTTCGTACTATGGTGCAGGATGCCGAGCAGAACGGCCCGCAATTATCTTCGGAGAACGATCCGCGTATTACCAAGTTCGGACGTTTTATGCGTAAGGTGCGTTTGGACGAAATTCCTCAATTTTTTACGGTAATTAAGGGTGATATGTCGCTGGTAGGGTACCGCCCCGAGCGGCAGTATTTTATCGACCAGATTGTCGAAAAAGCCCCGCACTATAAACTGTTGCTTAAAATAAAACCCGGCATCACCTCCTGGGGCCAGGTGAAGTTCGGCTACGCCTCCAATGTGGAAGAGATGATCGAACGCCTGAAATACGATATCCTCTATCTGGAGAATATGTCCATCGCCGTGGATATTAAAATTATGTTTTATACCTTGCTGATTGTGGCTACGGGTAGGGGAAAATAGTTTAAACCTCAAGAAATCAAGATTTATTAAAGGCTTATTGCGCGAAGCGCGTCGCGTATAAAGATATTTCACCATGGAACAGCTTGTGTCCCACGGTGAAGATCCGTCTTACAAATACCCCAATTCCAGCTTCGCCTCCTCGCTCATCATTTCCTTATTCCAGGGCGGCTCAAAGGTCAGTACCACATCGGCAGCTGTTATGCCCGGAATCATCTTAATGCGTTCTTCCACCTCTAAAACCAGCGAATCGGCCACCGGGCAATTGGGACTCGTCAAGGTCATTACCACATGGCCTACGCCCTCGGGGTCCACTTCGATTTCGTAAATCATGCCCAGCTCGTAAATATCCACCGGAATTTCCGGGTCGTACACCGTTTTCATCGCATTCATAATCTGCGTTTCCAGCTCCATCATTTCGGGCGGTGTCAATTTCTTTTTCTCTTCACTCATAGCGCAACGATTTAATTTCCTTGTTGTTCTTTGGTTTTATACACTAAAGCATACAAGCGTATTTGCTTTACCATCGAGTTTAATCCGTTTGCCCGTGTGGGCGACAGATGTTGTTTCAAACCGATTTTTTCCAAAAAGTCCATATCGTAATCGAGGATTTCCTGCGGACGGCTGCCACTCAGCACAAACACCAGTAAATAGGCAATGCCTTTGGTAATAATGGCGTCGCTGTCGGCACGGAAATAGACCTTGCCGTCTTTAAATTCCGATACAAGCCACACCTGCGACTGGCAACCGCTAATCAGGTATTTTTTGGTTTTAAATTCCTCTTCAAGCCCTTCCAGCTCTTTCCCCAGCTCGATGATATAATTATACTTATCCATCCAGTTGTCAAACATTTCGAACTCTTCGATTATCTGTGCTGCTCTTTCTTTTATTCCCATATTGCTTCTTTTTTTAGGCTTAAACAAACATCGAACGCAATCGATTCAGTGCCTTCACCAAAATATCTATTTCTTCTTTCGTATTATAAAATGCAAATGCCGCACGGATGGTGCCGCTAATGCCGAACCGTTTCATCAGAGGCTGGGCGCAATGGTTTCCCGTGCGCACCGCGATACCCAGCTGGTCCAGAATAGTGCCCGCGTCGTAATGATGAATATCGTCAAACACAAAGGAAATCACACTGGCTTTTCGCTTGTGGGTTCCGATAATGCGCAACCCCTTTACCTTTTGCAGTTCGCGGGTTCCGTACTCCAGCAATTCCTTTTCCCAAGCTTCAATTTCATCCAATCCGATGTTTTGCACATAATTTATGGCTTCTGCCAAACCAAGCGCGCCGGCCACATTGGGCGTGCCCGCCTCAAACTTAAACGGCAGTTCGTTAAAAGTGGTTTGCTCAAAACTTACCTGGTCAATCATCTCGCCGCCGCTTTGATAGGGGGGCAGTTTTTCCAGCCACTCCTCTTTGCCGTAAAGTACGCCGATACCCATAGGGGCGAAAAGCTTATGCCCCGAAAAAGCGTAAAACTCGCAATCCAGTTCCTGCACATTCACCTTGGTGTGCGATACGCCCTGCGCTCCGTCAATCAATACAGGAATACCCAGGCTATGTGCCGATTCAATAATTTCTTTAATAGGATTTATCACCCCCGTCACATTGGAAATATGCGTTACGGCCACCAGTTTAGTACGTTTGCTCAATAGTTTTTTATAAGCCGCTATATCCGCTGAGCCGTCATCGAAGACGGGGATAACCTTCAGCCGGGCACCACGGTCCTCGCAGGCGATTTGCCAGGGAACAATATTGGCGTGATGCTCCATCTCCGACACAATAATTTCATCGCCTTCGTGCAGAAATTTTTTGGCAAAACCGGCCGCCACCAAGTTTATGGATTCTGTGGTTCCTTTGGTAAATATGATTTCTTTGATGCTTGCGGCCCCGATAAAATCGCGAACGGTTTCCCGTGCTTGCTCGTGCGCATCCGTGGCAATTTGACTTAAATAATGCACACCCCGGTGCACATTGGCATTCTCGTTTTCGTAATATTGTTGCACCCGCTCAATAACCGCTTCGGGTTTTTGGGTGGTCGCGCCATTATCGAAATACACCAGCGGCGCGTCGTGCACCATCTGATGCAAGGCCGGAAAATCGGAGCGTATTTTTTTTATATCTAACATCTTGTTATCGGTTTAGATTTTTGACATATCAATCTCAAAAACCAAAGGTTTATCCGGGTCGGCACACTGAATGGAGCATTGGTCGCAGGCCGAAAGTTCACCTTTCAGGCGGCGGCGCACCAAATCGTCGGTACTCTCGCGCAAGGCGGGCAGGCTGATTTTATCCACAATTTCTTTGACAAAAGCCAGCATCAACAGCATTTTGGCGTTGCGCTCGCAAATACCGCGCTGCATCAGATAGAATAAAGCTTCTTCATTCAGTTGGCCCACCGTGGCACCGTGACTGCATTTTACATCATCGGCATAAATCTCCAGGAACGGATGGGTATCGATTTTTGATTTATTGGTCAGTTGAATATTGTGGTTGTTCTGTAAAGCCACCGTCCGTTGCGCATCCTGACGTACCAAAACGTGGCCGTTAAAAACCGCCCGCGCCTCTTCGTCGGCGATGCCCTTAAATTCGGTATTGCTCGTACAGTCGGACACCGCATGATCAATAAAAACATGATTATCCACAAACTGCTTGCGGTCCACCAGATAGAGGCCCATAATATCGGCATGCGCCCCGCGCCCGTTCAGCAGTACATTGGTATCGTTAC
>CAYUAN010000409.1:0-1677 GCA_964442545.1 uncultured Prolixibacteraceae bacterium
CACCGGACACCAAAATGATCCCTAATGCCAAATTGTTTGTTTTGGGAACGCCGGATCAAATAAAGAAAATGAAAGACCTGGTTACAACAAAATAGTTATGCATTTACTAAAAAAGCCCTTCGAAGGGCATCCCGATTATAAATGTTTCGGCTGCAGCCCGTCCAATCCCATCGGTTTGAATTTGCAATTTGTCGAGGACGGCGACTATGTGCAAGTGGATTGGGAACCCCGTGAAGAGTTTCAGGGATTTATTAATGTGCTGCATGGCGGCATTCAGGCAACTATTATGGACGAGTTGGCCGCCTGGTGTGTAAATGTGAAAGTAAAAACCGCGGGAGTTACCAAAAGTTTTACGATGCAGTATCATAAACCGGCCTATGTAAATCGGGGAAATCTGCTTTTCCGTGCCCGTTTGCTACGTATGGAAAAGAATATCGCCGTAATCAAAACCGAATTATTTAATCATGAGGGAGTATTAAGCGCGGAGGGCGAGTTTCACTACTTTACCTATCCCGAGGCCATCGCCAAACGCAAATTGATGTATCCGGGAGCAGAGGCGTTTTATTAAAACGAGTGTGCTTGAACCATATAGGATACAAGCCTTAATTATTTCGTATTAAACGGTTTCCAATCGCACAATCCAAACATTTCAGATAGGTACAATAATCATTTTTCAGAGTCAACAAGGCTTGGGTCTGTGCCGCGTTTTGACAGCTTATCCCACTATCGGCAAAGCGTTTGACAATACTGTTTTGTTCGGCTGCCGTGCGGCTCAGGAAATTCAGTGCCCGCGCTTTCAATTCTTCATCCTTTTGATGCCGCGCATAAACAAACAAAAAAGGAACAATGGTATTTATCAGAATTAAATCGAATGAACGGGCGCCAAACTGTTTTTCCCGTGCTTTGGCTTTTTTCCCGAAGGTGTAATGATTTACCCAGTATTCGGAGGTGCCCAAAAGGAAAAACTTTTTCAGGCTTTCCAGATTTTCCGTTTCCATAATTTTGGACAACAGATGCGTTGATTTATAGATTAGCTGTGCAAATTGCGCAATCCGAATGGTGGGAAAATTCACGGGACGCAAACGCATAAACTTCCACTGAAAGGCCTGCACCGGACTCAGTTTATATTTCTTACGCAAGAAATCGTATTCGGTATAAAGTTCCCGGGCATACTCATCCTTTAATTTGGGATTCAACAAGCCCGCCTGCCCGAAGAGCAGCGCCTCGATTTTCAGAAGACTGTCACGGTTTTTGGCCAAGACTTCTAAAGGAATACTGCGGGCCAGTTGCTCAAAAGGATCGGCATTTACATTAAACCCGAAGTTCCGGGCCAGAGCGTAGTAAAAAGCCGTTTCCCAATGCCCGTTTGACGACTGCAAAAAACCTTCGATATATTCCGTTTTACGCTGCAAGCGCTCGGCAAGCAGGCGGTCGAGCCAGGCATAAACAATTAAATCGGGGACATCGCGCAATTGCGGTGCACAAGCAATCCAATCGCGGGTAGAAAGCAATTTACGATAGCGAAAAAACAATGCCTCGTCATAGTGGCCACGCAATTCCATGCAGGGAATCAATTCGCCGCCGCTATTCCGCACCTCCGCATCACACTCATGCACCACATGCAGGATTACCGAGTCATAAGCCTTGTCGTGCTCATGTCCATGCTTAAACCAATCG
>CAYUAN010000410.1:0-2931 GCA_964442545.1 uncultured Prolixibacteraceae bacterium
CCCATTCCGTCGTGCCGATTTTAATCCGTGCATTGAAAAAATCAGGGCCCGAAGCTTCATTCCTTGTTCCGGTGTCGATAATGATGACCTCCTCCCCGCTTTGGGTTTCGAGCGGGTTGTCCAAAAGGCGGTATTGCCATAAATAATATAGGAAATCCTCAGTCATAATCCGGTATTCTTCAAGCTGATAAAGATATGAAAAAAGCCTGTATTTTGTCTGCGACGACAAAATACAGGCTTCCGTATCATATTATAAATCCCTGTTTATATTCCGGGCAGTTCAGCCAATTGCTTATCCACGCCGCCACTTGGCCGGGTAGCACTCGCTTCCAAAATTTTTCCATCACGGTCAAACAGCATAAAACGCGGAATACCCGTAATCTTATAAAACTCGCTAAACTCACGCGCCTGTCCGGCCCATAGCTGTATTCCCTTTAATGAATCGTTCTCCACCATGGCACGCCACGGCTCCTGGGTTTTATCAACCGAGATACTTACAAAGACTATATTCTTTCCGTGGAAATCCTCTTCCATTTTCTTCAAATACGGAATCTCCTTACGGCAAGGATTGCACCAGGTAGCCCATACATCCACATAGACATATTTACCCCGGAAATCGGACATCGAAACCTTATTACCCTTCATATCTACAAAGGTAAATTCGTAGGCCGGCTTCCCTTTTTTCAGATGCTGCCATTCGGCTAATGCCGATTGAACTTTATCCTGAAACGGCTTATAAGGACACATCTCCTTAAACTTATCAAAATACAAGTCGTAATCTTTAATCCCGTCGTATTGAATAAAATTCATTACCGACTTATAGGCCAAGACCTGCTTTACCGCCTCGTTTTCATAAAGCTTATCAATCAAATTCAATCGATATAAAATCTGTGACGGATTTGCCGCACGCAAGGAATCATTTTTATAATACTCCTCCAAATGGGAATTCAAATAAGCATCCAAAAAGGACTGATAAATGGAAAGACCCAACAAAGCAGAATCATTCACATCAACAGCCCCGAGATAAGACATATACTCCGGCGACAATTCAAAGTCATCCATTTTGTTCAAATAGCGGAAATACAACGGATAGATATTGCGTAACAAAGCCCACTCATAGAGGATGCGGGCACGTTCCATTTTTAGAAAATATGCATCGGCATCCGGATTGGCTTTGGTAAATTGATCCAGAACTTCCGTTCTTGCTTTTTTCACTGAGTCAATAGCCGCAACAGCCACCTTTTCAGGTGAACTGAACAGTTGATAAATCGACTTCTCGAACTTATTACTCTCGCGGGTATAGCCGGTCAGGTAATTATTATACAGCGCCGCTGCGCCTGAGAATTTCTGCGTATCGTAGAAAGCTTGTGCATTTGCGGTCATTGTCATCGAGTCGCCGGGAATCAGAAACAATGGAAAACGCTCGCGGCCCATATTTACCTCGAAATAAGTTCCTTTGTCCAGAAACTTTTTAAAGGTAAAACTTCCGCTTTGATCGGTTGTCACCGTATCGGGATTTACAATAAAAGGGTTGGTATTAATAAATAACATTGGTGCGTTCGGCATTCCCTCGATCGTGGCCGATAAGTAAGCTTCACCCGGCTCAACTTTACTCGAGGGAGCATTACAGGCACTGAATTGTACCAAAAAAGCAAGGAGAATAACAGATTGTACTATTCGTTTCATAGAATTTTGATTGATTGTTTAACAAAAAAAGAGCCCTGAACCAAAGTTCAGGACTCATTTGAATATTTACATTTACTTAACATACTTAAACGAACGACCCAGATATTGGGCTTCATCACCCAAAGTGGACTCGATACGCAGCAGCTCGTTATACTTGGCAATACGATCGGAGCGACTGGCCGATCCGGTCTTAATCAGGCCGGTATTCATAGCCACGGCAAGGTGCGCGATAAACACATCTTCCGTTTCACCCGAACGGTGGCTTACCACATTGGTAAATCCGTTGCGTGTCGCCATATTCATCGCGTTGATGGTTTCGGTTAAGGTTCCGATTTGGTTTACCTTAATCAAAATTGAGTTGGCCACATCCATTTCAATTCCTTTGGCCAAACGCTCGGTATTGGTTACGAACAAATCGTCACCAACCAGTTGAATCTCATTACCCAGACGCTCATTCATCACTTTCCATCCGTCCCAATCGTCCTCGGCCATTCCGTCTTCGATGGAGATGATGGGGTATTTCTTCACCCAATCGGCCCAGAAATCCACCATCTCGGCAGCATTCAGCTTATCGCCGGTGGACCATTTCAGGTGGTAAATCTTTTCTTCGGGAATATAATATTCCGATGATGCCGGATCCAGGGCGATGGCAATATCCTCACCCGGACGATAACCTGCGTTTTCGATGGCTTGTAAAATAACGGTCAGGGCTTCCTCATTTGATTTCAAATTAGGCGCGAAACCGCCTTCGTCACCCACATTGGTGGAATAACCGGCCTTTTTCAATACCGCTTTCAGATTATGAAATACTTCCGTACCCATTTTGATGGCCTCGGTAAAGCGGGAAGCACCCACAGGCATAATCATAAACTCCTGAAAGTCGATGCTGTTGTCGGCATGCGAACCGCCATTAAGGATATTCATCATCGGGATGGGCAATGTATTAGCATTTACCCCACCGATATAGCGATAAAGGGTCTGTCCGGTTTCCTGAGCAGCCGCACGGGCACAAGCCAGCGAAACTCCCAGTATAGCATTAGCCCCCAGGTTTGATTTATTACTGCTTCCGTCCAGCTCAATCATCTTGCGATCAATCTCAGCCTGGTCGGTTACATAATGTCCGCTTAATTCTTCGTTCAATACGGTATTTACATTATTTACCGCCTTCAGTACGCCCTTGCCCATATAGGCCTTCGGGTCGTTATCTCTACGTTCTACAGCCTCGTGCACTCCGGTTGAAGCACC
>CAYUAN010000411.1:0-2907 GCA_964442545.1 uncultured Prolixibacteraceae bacterium
CATGACCATGAGCAGCAAGAAAGACGCGATTGTAAATATGGGTGGTTTTATCGGTATGCGTGATAAGGAGTTATTTACCAAAGCAAGCACCTTTAATATCATTTACGAAGGTTTTGTTACCTATGGCGGTATGTCGGGCCGTGATATGAACGCTTTGGCCCAGGGCCTTTACGAAGGCACCGAATTTGATGTTTTGGAAAACCGTATCAAGCAAGTGGAATACCTTGGTAACAAACTGATTGAGTACGGAGTGCCCGTGCAAGAACCCATTGGTGGCCATGCCATCTTTATTGATGCCAAGAAATTTTTGCCGCATCTCCCGAAAGAAGAATACGTGGCGCAGACACTGGCCATTGAAATTTATATCGAAGGCGGAGTACGAGCCGTTGAAATCGGAACCCTGCTGGCTGACCGTGATCCCGTTACCCGCGAGGACCGTTTTCCGAAACTGGAGCTGGTTCGTCTGGCTATTCCGCGCCGTACTTATACCAATAATCATATGGATTATATTGCCGCAACCATCGGTAATGTTTATGCCCGCCGGAATGAAATCAAGCGCGGTATGAAAATCTTATTCGAAGCACCGATAATGCGCCACTTTACCGTAGAACTGGATCGACTGTAACCAACAGTTTACCCGGAAATATAAAAAACCATTCTCCTGCCGGGGAATGGTTTTTTACTTAGTCATCTCAGTACCAGACCATATTTTAAAAGCCATAAATATTCCGCAATATCCAAAATGCGATAATCAGGAAAAGGACAATAAATATCGCTTTGGTACCAAAGAGGATTTTCCGCCAGCTTATAAGGCGCGGACCCGGTTTTTTTATTAAATCAAATACCGCTCCGGTAATCATATACGGAATAGCCAGCATTAACATAAAATTTTCACGAAAAGCAGCGGCAATATCCAAATGCAATAAATCGTGTATGGCACGTTGCGAGCCACATCCGGGGCATTTATATCCGGTTAAACTACGAAAAGGGCATTTGGGGAATATCGGACTATCAGCCGGATCATAAAGCGCATAAATTAGCATTAACCCTAAAAGAATCAAGGAGGCAAAAATCCACTTCGTCTTTTGAAGATTCAGCATTAGAAGCCCGAAGCACCAATAATTGCCACTGAAATAATGTATATTACACCGAAAACCAAGCCACTCCAGAAACCAATTTGCGTCCATTTGCCCGCTTCTTTCGATGCTTGAAGTGCTGCATCATAATCACCCCGGTTATATGCCGACTCCACCTTTGCTGCAAATACAATCCCAACAATTCCAAAAGGCAAACAACAAAGTAATGTAACCAGAATTGATTCCACCAGCCATGTTTTGGGCAGCGGCATAGGCGGAGTATTTGTAAATCCCCGGCCATATTGCCCGTAGTTATTTTCCACCGGAGGCGGCTCATTAATGCCAAACAGCTCAGCCAATTCAGGTACTGAACCCGCCTTAACCCATTCACTTAATCCATCATACCACACCAATGTATCGGCGGTAATTTCCTTAGTCTTTAATTCTTCCAGACTCATCGGTCCGAATCGGTCTGTTCCGTTTGTATAGTAATATTGTTTCATAAATGTTGCTCCATTAATTCATAAAAACGACTCTAAATTACATAATTATTTGTTTGGTTTCTGCGCTTTCTTACGCTCCTTAATCATCGCGATACCTTTTTTACCGTCCATTTTGATAATCAAAGGTTCCTTAAATCGAATATGTTTGAAGAATTTTGTTTTATTCAAAGGCTTATGCTTCTTCAGTTTTTCATAGTCAATTTTATTTCGCCCAATGCCATGCTGCACGGAAAAATAGCCCACATTCATCGAGATTACATTATGGAAAAAGTGCGAGCCCGACGAAGACTCCAACGGAAATCCTTCAAGATTGGTTTCCACAATCACCTTGGCGTTGGAAATAGAAGCCCATTTCACCGGAATACCAATCCAGGGATCGCGCGTACCCCAGCGTCCCGGACCAATTAAAACATATTTACGCCCTTCCTTTTTCATCTTATCATTCAGCTTGGCTATTTCCTCTGCCATTTGGGTGGTTTTCGACTTATCAAATTTATCCACATCCACATAAATCAGGTCGTACACCTCATTGATAATTCCATTTCCCATTCCTTTTTCGGAAAACAAAATCAGCTCATCAAAATCGATGGCTTTCTCATCAATTTCAAAGTCGGTTTTATCGCCTAATAGCGGTTTGATTTGAAGCAAATAAAATGAAGCCCTGCCCTCTTTATCTTTATTCAGGTCAACGGCAAACTCAATCTCCACGGCAGTTCCCATAGCTTCGCGCACCACCTGCAACACACTGTCAATCGTTTTGGCCAGCGGGATATAATCATGCTGCAGAATATTGGCAAAATTCAAAATGCGCGGGCCGGGCGTCCGAATACCGGGAACAATGGTATCATTATCCACATTATAGGTAGAGGCCAAATGCTTGATGGAGCCATGCACCTCCGCTTCATAAATATCCAGTTTTGCCAAACCGATATTTTCGCCTTCCAGCATATCCAATTCGTGTTTATTCAAGTCGATGGCATAAAAATAAACCTGCGAATCCTTAAATAAATCCTTATTGGTTTTGATATTCAATTTCGGATGCTTGGGCGAAAAACGGAAAGCCTTTTCACCATCCACCACATAGGTACCCAGGCCCAAAGCAATCAGTGCGAAACCATCGTCAGGTTTCATATGCGACATAGGATAAAAATTATACGACTGGGCTACCCCGCTGATATGCGGATAAAAATACCTGCCGTAGCGACTACCCACCACTTCCTGGATAATCACGGCCATGCGTTCCTCATCAAGTTTGTAATTTACGGCTTGAATATAATCGCGCGATTCTTTTGAGAATATGGAAGCATATACCATTTTAACCGCTTCTT
>CAYUAN010000412.1:0-16277 GCA_964442545.1 uncultured Prolixibacteraceae bacterium
CATCGGTGTTTTCGGGTTCGGAGCCGGGGGCGATAACCGCGATACGGAGATTATAAAAAGCACTTAAATTATGTGAGATAAAGAAATTGTCCCGGACGAAGGGACTGTTTCCGTTCAGCTTGAAAAAACGACGTTCCCGGATATGATTCCGGATGCGGTGGTTCAAACTTTGATAATCCATAATTTTGGGAAATTGAATAACATCCGCATTTGAAATTGCCCGTTCCCGGTCGTTACTCATAAAAGCGATATAGTCGTTTTTACCTCCGTGATAGACAATAAGTTCAGGGGGTGTTTGGCGGCTGTAAATATCTGCTGCTACGAACAATATGGCCAGGGAAAGATTAACATACAACAGCTTTGGCTTTTTCCGGATAAGCATAATTGAAATAAAAACAATCATCAAGAGCAATGCCACAAGTCCTGTCGGACTCAGATAAATATTTGAGCTTACGGCAAAGGGGAGCTGCTCAATCGAGCTGATAATCCAATTCAGGCCAAGAATAAGTTTGGAAAGACCCCATCCGAGAAAATCAGCCAAAGGACTCGCCCAAGAGAAAATCAGCGTAAAAACTCCCGTTATAAAGATGATGAAAGCTGCCGGAATAACGATGATGTTTGTCAACAGGAAATAATTGGGAAAGCTGTGAAAATAATAGAGTGCGAGCGGAGCCGTCCCGATTTGTGCTGCCAGGGAAACGGTGATTAATTGCCATATTTTGAAGAGTAGTGTGTTTTCCGGAGACCAGAGGTCCTGCAAGGGCTTTTGTAAAGCTACAATGGCGATGACTGCCGCATACGAAAACTGGAATCCCACATCAAATAATAAGTAGGGATTGACGGCCAGCAGCACGAATGCCGAAGCCGCCAGGGAATTGTAGATATTCACATGGCGCCCAATATTCTGCCCGATGCTGATAAAGGTAAACATCATGGCTGCACGCACTACAGATGGTGAAAGTCCGGTAATTAAGGCGTAAAGCCAGATGCTGCCAATGATGATGCCCGCTTTTATTTTCGGGCCTTTTTCCGTTTTGGACAGGAAGGAGAGCAGTGAGTTCAGCAGTAGGAAAATTATGCCGACATGCAAGCCGGAAACACAAAGTATATGCATGGCTCCCGCGCCGGAAAATGCCTGACGCAACTCCGGGGATAAATGGTTGCGCACGCCCAGTATCATGGCTGCCGCTACGGAAAATTCAGCGTCTTTTAGCCCGTGTTTTTGTAATTGGTTTAATAATAAATGCCGGATTTTTAACGCCCATAACTGAATTGATAAAAGTGAAGCACGTTTGGCCAAATGCCAATCACCGCTTTTTAGATAGCCCTGAAAACTAATTCCTTTGCGTAATAAATAGGTGCGATAGTCAAATTCATCAGGGTTCGCAGGTGTATTAACTGCTTTTAATGAGTTTTTTAAAATCAGCAAATCACCGTAATTCAGTGCTAATGCATTGCTGTCTTTTTGCAAATAGAGAATGATTTTTCCGCTGAGCGGGGCCGCTTTTTTGTTATCCCCTGATAATTGTGCTTTGGTGACGAGTTTTACCGAATTGGGTTTTTGCTCCGGAACTTCAATGATACGGACTTTAAGGCATTTAAAATCCGCTTTGCTTTTGCTGATGTGATCTTCCTGAATAAATGTGAAGTGATACTGCATTAAGGCAACCCCTAAAAGGAAGAATACAAGGTAAATTAGTAAGCCGCTAATATGACGATGTTTGTATGGAAACAGATATTTTTTTGGCCAAGCCAAAAAGCCCAAGACGAAAAGCCCGGCTATTTCTATCGGCCAATGTGGAGCCAAATTTGGAAATAAATAGTAAAATAAAATTCCTAAAATAAGTGGCACCAAGAGTTTTAGTATGGGATATTCGTGCCAGTTCATACTATTAGTTAAACAATTGGCCTAAATATATAAAAAATAACAATATGTTGAATTATTCCCTGAAACAAATTGGTGCTATTTTCGTAAACTTGTCAAAAACTAATAAGCATTATATGGTTCGAAAGATTACTTTTTTTCTCGCATTTTTTTTGATAATGTTTGGCAACATTTCTCTGTTTGCCCAGGTTCAGGAGGGTGATACCTTACAAATGCCTGATCCCCGTACGATTGAAAATGAAGATACAGCTCTTGTATTTGAGTTTGATACAAAAAAGGATTCAATTCCCCCAATGAGTATTGGTTTGGTTTTGAGTGGTGGTGGTGCTAAGGGCCTTGCGCATATTGGCGTAATGAAAGTGCTGGAACGTGAAGGTATTCCCATAGATTATATCGGAGGAACCAGTATGGGAGGCTTGATTGCCGGATTATACGCAGCCGGTTATTCTCCGGAGCAACTGCAAAAAATTGCGCTCAGCTTAAATTGGACCAAGCTGTTGTCTGATGAAAAAGAACGGCGCGATTTGCCATTACAAGAGAAGAAAAATTATGACAGCTATATGCTTTCACTTCCAATGGAGGGCTATAAACCCGGTTTGCCCAAAGGACTTAAGGAGGGACAATTGGTAGTGAATGTGTTGAATAAACTGACTTGGAAAGTTAATGATATTGATGATTTCAGGAATTTGCCCACGCCGTTTTTCTGTGTTGCTACAGATCTGGAAACCGGAGATACGGTTTTGATTCAACATGGCGATTTGCCCATTGCATTACGCGCAACCATGTCTATTCCTTCAATCTTTGCCCCGGTGGATATTGACGGACGTTTGGTTATTGACGGAGGTATTGTAAATAACTTTCCGGTGGATATCATGCTGAGCGAAGGGCTTGATTATGTAATTGGTGTTGATGTGGGCGCTCCTTTGTACAAGGCCGATGAAATAGAAAGTGTAATAAACATTTTGGATCAGATTTCCAGTTACCATCAGCAAAAAAGATATCGCGAAAATGTTGCCTTAACCGATATGTATTTTAAGCCGGATATATCAGGCCTGACGGCCATGAGTTTTGATGATGTGCAAGACATCATTGATCGGGGAGAACGTACGGCGATGGCGCAAATAGATAAAATTCGTGAATTGGCAAGCCAGATTAAAGGCCAGCAACATAAAAAACGTACTGTTCAATTGAAAATGCGGGATACTATTTTTGTTTCAGAACTTAGAGTAGAAGGCTTAGAGAAAGTTGGACGTAAAATGGTTGTGGGACGCTTGGGCTTACATATTCCCGGTGTAAATACCATTTCGAATATTAACGCGGCTATCGATCGATTGTATTCCAGTAATTATTTCGAATTTATTAACTATAAGCTGATTCGTCAACAAGATGGATATATACTGGAACTGGATGTGGTTGAGAGCAAGAAAAATATATTTAATATCGGTGGCCGGTATGATACCGATTTGGGGGCTTCCCTTTTGTTAAATGTGGAGCTGGCAAATATCTTGTTTTCAGGCTCCCGTTTTGATTTTAGTTTGCGCTTAGGGTCCAATCCGGGGGGCGGGATTTTATATTTGGTTGAGCGGGGACAAAATATTGGTTTTGGTGTTCATGTACATTATGACTCGCGTAATGTTAAAACGTACACCGATGATTTTCGGTCCACAGTCGGTTCCTATTATTTGAGTTTTACTTCATTGGATTTGGTGTTGTTCCGGAATCAGAGTAATAGTAATACACTTATTTTCGGAGGGACTATGGAGTTTATGTCTGTTACATCCGAAGTAAGCCAGGTGCCTGTTGATTATCGCGGAGATCCTTATTTTAACTTATTTGTGGATTATACAATGGACTCCTACGACGATAAGTATTTTCCTACTAAGGGAGCCTTTTTTCACATGAATCCCACTATGGTTACGCAATACAATAAAAAGACGGTTTTTTATGCAAATCTGGATTTTGGAAGTGTAATAAATCTGACAAAGCGATTTGCAGTATTGCCTAAAGCCTTTGTCGGAGCATCTTGGGGAGGTTTGGAAAATACAGGATATGTGTATATGCTTGGTGGCGCAGGGATGAATAAGTTTAAGAATATGCATTCTTTTGTCGGATTGCCCTTTTCGGCAAGTTTCTCCAACAACCTGCTTTATGGTGCATTAAACATACGCTATAATTTTTACAAGAATCATTATCTGACCCTATTGGGCAATGTTGCCTCGCAAAGTAATTTCCCGGAGGAATTGTTTACAAATGCAGATTTCTTTATGGGAACAGGATTGATGTATAGCTTGAAAACGATAGTCGGGCCAATTTCTTTGGGGGTAAATATTTCAAACCAAAGAACAAATGCGGATATATTTGTTAATATTGGTTACTATTTTTAGCGCTCTGGATTAATGCGCATTTGCTATATTATTTTATATTCTCTTTTGCTTAAAATTTTACACAAATAAATCAGAATATTGTAAATAGATAATCAAAGAGAAATAATATTATTGCACTATATTTTAATATTAACCCCCTAAAAATCATTAATTATGAAAATTAGAAAAGATATTGCTATTAGTGATTCAGGATTTGTTTTTAATCCGTTATCGGGAGAGTCCTACTCAGTTAATCCTATCGGAATAGAGTTGTTTAATTTAATTAAACAAGAAAAAACGTACGAAGAGATTCGTGATTTGATGTTGGAAAAGTACGATACCGATGAAGCGACATTTGAAAAGGACTATCAAGATTTTTTAGCGATTATGGAGCAGAACAATTTGTTTGAAACAGAAGATGAATTATAAATTATGAAGCCAAAATATACTATTGCAATCAGCGGGCTAAATGCCATAGACAATCCGGGTCCCGGAGTGGCCGTAGCACGCGGATTGAAAGAGGCGAAGTCCTTTGATGTGCGTATTGTCGGGTTCTCGTATGAATCTTTGGAACCCGGTATTTATATGCACGATTTGATAGATAAAGTATATCAGATTCCATATCCGACTGCCGGAACCAATACTTTGCTTGAGCGTTTGCAATATATCAACAGCCGGGAGAAACTCGATCTTATAATTCCTAATTTTGACGCGGAGCTTTATTCGTTTATGAAACTGGCCCCCGAACTGGATGCGATGGGAATAAAGACCTATTTGCCTTCGTTGGAGCAATTTGAAGAACGGCATAAGGTTAATTTACCGGAGTTTGGTAAAAAATACGACATTAAGGTTCCGCATTCCAAAGCATTATTTGAAATGACGAATATCTATCGCCTTGCCGAGGAGTTCACCTATCCCGTTTTGGTAAAAGGGAAGTTTTATGATGCTTATGTGGCTTATGATGCCGAGCAGGCGCGCGATTATTTTAATAAAATCAGTGCCAAGTGGGGTTTGCCGATTATCATACAAGAGTTTATCCGCGGCCACGAATATAATATTACGGGTCTGGGCGACGGCAAAGGGAATACCATTGCGGCTATTCCGATGCGGAAGCAATATATTACCGATAAAGGCAAAGCCTGGGGCGGTATTTCGGTGGCAGATCCCGAAATGCTGAAGTTGGTGCGTCATTTTGTCAAAAAAACAAAATGGCGTGGCGGTTTCGAACTGGAGCTGATGAAGACCCAATCCGGTGACTTTTATCTTTTGGAAATAAATCCGCGGATGCCGGCATGGATATACCTTGCGGTAGGTGTCGGGCAAAACATTCCCGAGGCCTTGGTAAATCTGGCTATGGGGCAGAATGTTACGCCTTTTAAGAAATACGATGTGGGTAAAATGTTTGTACGTTATGCCTACGATATGATAGTTGATATTAATGAATTTGAGAAAATCTCTACAATGGGAGAATTATAAAAACAGGAGGAATTAAAATGAATAAAATAAAATACGAACGTCCGATAATTAAGAAATTAGAAAGCTCGATGCCGAATAAATTCGGTCTGCGGACCGAGTTTCGTCCGATGACCCATATCGATGGTGTTGCCGTGAAAGAGATTATCAAAGAGCATGGTTCGCCGGTTTTTGTTATGTCTGAAAAGACTATTCGTGCCACCTATCGTGAGGCATACCGCGCATTTAGCACCCGCTATCCTAAGGTGCAGTTTGCCTGGTCGTACAAAACCAATTACCTGAGTGCCGTATGTAATACGTTCCACCAAGAGGGCTCCTGGGCCGAGGTGGTTTCGGGTTTCGAATACGATAAGGCGATGGGTAACGGTGTGGACGGGCGTAAGATTATTTTCAATGGTCCGGATAAAACAGAAGAAGATTTGCGGAAAGCGATTGAAAACAATTCATTGATTCATATCGACCATCTGGATGAGTTTTATATGATTTCCAATTTGGCCGATGAAATGAAAAAGCGTCCGCAAGTGGCCATTCGTGTAAATATGGATACCGGCGTGTATCCTATGTGGGACCGTTTTGGTTTCAATTACGAAAATGGCCAGGCATGGGATGTCCTCAATAAAATCATGGTGGGCAAAAAAATGGACTTGATAGGTTTGCATTGCCATATCGGAACCTATATGATGACCGCAGCCCCTTATGGTGTGGCCGCTTCCAAACTGGCTGATTTGGCCGTTGGCCTGAAGCAGAAGTATGACCATCATATCAAGTATATTGACCTGGGCGGTGGATTTGCAGGCAAAAACACCCTGAAGGGAGCTTATCTGCCTGGTGCCGATACCAACCCTACTTTTGACGAATATGCGGAGGCTATAACCGCCGCCTTGCTCAATAGTCAGATTGACCCGAAACATCTGCCTACGCTCATCCTTGAAACCGGCCGGGCCTTAATTGATGAGGCCGGATATTTGTTGGGAACCGTTATCGCCAATAAACGCAGCAGTGTAGGCAAGCGCACCACCATACTCGATATTGGTGTAAATATTTTGTTCACCTCTTTCTGGTATGACCATAAGATTACGCCGGCGCAGGAATTCTCACATCATACCGAGGATACGGTTTTGTATGGTCCTTTGTGTATGAATATTGATGTTATTCGTGATAATGCAACCTTGCCGCTGCTGAATAAGGGCGATCATGTGGTGATTCACTATGTGGGCGCATATAATATGACCCAGTGGATGCAGTTTATTACACTGCGCCCCAAAGTATTGATGATTACCAAGGAAGGCAATCTGGAGGTGATTCGCAAAGGGGAAAATATGAATAGCATTTCTGATTATGAAGCGATACCCGATCACCTGAAAAAGTTTAAGCTTTAAAATGCTTTAAAACAAACTACAAATATTCCCCTTTATGGACAAAGCCAAAAAAATAGCATCGAGCTTAGTCAACAGTTATTCGCAGATTTTTTTCTCGGATAATCATGTGTTGGGAGTGGTTTTGCTCATGGTTACTTTTTTCAATATCAATGCCGGTATATCCGGAATCATTGCTATTACGGTAAGTAATACGGCCGCTTTGCTTATGGGGCTGAACCGTGCCAAAATTATCTCGGGCTTGTATGGGTTTAATGCGCTGCTTGTCGGCCTGGGACTAGGTGTTTATTATAATTTTTCGCCGGCCTTTTTATTGGTTCTGGTGTTTAGCGCGCTGCTCACATTTTTCCTTACGGTAGTTTTAGAAGGTTGGCTGGGCAAATACGGCTTGCCTTTTCTGAGTTTCCCGTTTTTATTCGGAATATGGACTGTAGCTATGGCGGCCCGTTCCTATTCGGGGCTTGAAATCAGTGAGGCCGGGGTGTATTTGTATAACGACATTTTTTTGATTGGCGGTTCCGGCCTGTTGCAAACCCATTTGATGGTCGGCCAAATAGCCATCCCGCAATCGGTGGTGATTTATTTACAATCACTGGGGGCAATTTTCTTTCAGTATAATATTTATGCGGGATTAATTATTGCCGTTACACTTTTATACAACTCCCGTATCTCATTTATGCTCAGTTTGCTGGGCTTTTATTCGGCCTACTGGTTTTATAGTTTTATCGGTGCCGATTTCGGTGAGTTAAGCTATGGTTATATCGGCTTCAACTTTATATTGTCGGCTATCGCCATCGGAGGTTATTTCATTATTCCTTCTGTCTGGTCATTCCTGTGGGTGGTACTGCTTACACCGCTTCTTTCTTTACTTATTACCGGAAGTACAGGTGTTTTGGCTATTTTCCAATTGAGCACATTCTCCTTGCCGTTTAATTTAGTGGTTATCGCCTTCCTGTATGTGCTTAAGTTCCGGGAGCGGAATCTGCTGAGGCCTGAATTGGTAAGTGTGCAGCATAACAGTCCGGAAAAAAACCTGTATGCGCATTTGAACTATTTAGCGCGTTTCGGAAACAGGATGAATATCCCGATTCACCTGCCCTTTTTCGGTGAATGGACCATAAACCAAGGGCATAACGGTGCCATTACCCATAAGGATAAATGGCGCTTCGCCTGGGACTTTGTGATTATCGAGGGGGGAAAAGAATATCGTGGCGAAGGAAAATCGGTAAAGGATTTTTATTGTTACAATAAGCCGGTTTTGGCGCCTGCCGATGGTGTGGTGCACGAAATTATTGATGAGGTGGAGGATAACGAAATAGGGAAAATGGATGTGGAAAATAACTGGGGAAATACCATTATTATCAAGCATTCGGAATTTTTGTATTCGCAGTTGAGCCATATCCGGCGTGGAAGTTTTCAGGTGGAAAAAGGCGATCTCGTAAAACAGGGCGAAGTGGTGGCTTATGTCGGAAATACCGGACGATCGCCTTATCCGCATTTGCATTTTCAACTGCAATCGACTCCCTTTGTGGGCTCGCATACCTTGTCTTATCCCATTAGCCGTTATGTACAGCGCATTGGTGATGTGTACCGTTTCAAAGCTACGTCTATTCCGGAGGTTGGCGATTTGATTTCCAATATTGAAAGTAAGGCTGCTTTGAAAAATGCATTTTCGTTTATTCCCGGCCAGATAATAAAATTCAAACTGGCTTCCGGCCCGGCAATTCACTCCGATGAAATTCGCTGGGAAGTGTATGCCGACATTTACAATGTAACCTATCTGTATTGTCCGGCAACCAAGTCGTACTGCTATTTTAAGCTCAATAGTGACGAGTTAATTTTTACCGGGTTTAAGGGAAATAAGAAGTCGGAACTGTATCATTTTTATTTGGGTGCTTATCGTGTAATATTCGGTTTCTACAAAGATATTGAATTGAGCGACCCGCTGCCTGTGGAGGTCAGCAGCTATAAACTTTTACGTCCCTTGCAGGATTTTATCGCACCATTTTACCGCTTTATCCGTCCGGTTTTTCATATGCATTACGAAGATATTGATGAGATGTTTGACGACAGTCGTATTGTGTTGCGTTCGGAGGTGCTTGATGTTATAGAAAAAAAATCCCGCTTAATGTTCTCTAATGTTTTTGAGTTGGATTCACTGGGGATACAATCCTGGACAATTAATAGTCGCGGGGCTATATCCGAATACAGGAGGTCAGATGATTAAAAAGATATTTTTCATAGGGCTGTTATTTGCCGGAATCTCGCTTTCGGCACAAACAATTAATTTTAAGACAGTGGAGCAGACTTCCTAAGCTTACTATATGTCGGGGCAATGGGATTCTGTGATTACCATCGGAAAAATAGCTGAAAAATCCGGAATAGATTACTATTATTTGAATTACCGGATGGGAATAGCTTATTACAACCGGAAAAATTTCTTTATGGCGAGTCACTACCTTGAGAAAGCATTGCAACAAAATGCCGGTGCTCATTCTGATGAGCTGTTTAATAGAACATTGTATCTGAGCTATATTTATACCCTTCGAAATCGCAAGGCATTAAGCGTCCCGCTTAGCTTTGCACAAAGACCGAACCCGTTGGCACTTAGTAAGCTTTATATATATGGCGGAGGAGGCTCAAGTGTTCCTTTCGATCTGAGTGATATTCAGCGTCCGGGTGGCCCGGGGCATAATCCGGGACAAACGCCTTCGTCCGAACTCGCCTATTTGCACTACCAACAAGGTCAAGGTGCGGGGGGCTTTTCGATAGACCATATTTTTGGCCCTAAGTTGAGTATGGACTTTAGTTTTTCGGCATTTCGTTTTGATGATGTTGCCAGTTTTGAAAATGACGATTCGCTGACGATAAATACCTTCCCTATATATCAGCAAAGCTTTGCCCTTATTCCTGAATATGGTTTTAATAATAAATGGAGCTTGCGTTTGGCCATAGGCTTTACCCATAATTCGGGAGAACCGTATGTGTTATATGATACCAGTTTGTACTATCTGCGCACCTATGGTAAATATAAAGTTAATATTAATAATATACTCGCCGGAGGAGTTCTTTACTATCATCTGGCCAAATCTAAAATCGGGCTGGAAATCGGATTTTCCAACTATTCAAAAAGGACGCAGTATCAGGCCGGATTAAACTATCTTATTTTTCCGTTCGGAAATATGAATTTCTATTCCTTATCCTCCCTTTCTGCGAAATATGAAAATTCGGAAACTAAGGTGGTTTTTTATCAGAAATTCGGATTCAAAACTTTTTCAAGGCTTTGGGTTGAATTGAGTGGACGCTTTGGTGAATTGAAAAATTTTAATGTTTTTAGCGAGGGATACGGCTACAATACTACAGACCATATCAATACGATAATAAAAGCAAAATTCATTTTTTTGGCCTCGGCGCAGTTAGATTTATTTGTTGAAGGCAACTTTTATAAACGACACGGTTTAAGATACGAAGTGTATCAAAATAATGATGAGCGGATATCTAAAGTAAATTATGAATACTGGACCGTATTGGGCGGCTTGGTATGGAGTTTTAATAACGGAACACACAAAAACAAAATAAAATAACCAATCTATGAAAACAAAAATTCTAATTAGTTTATTAAGTCTGTTTCTTTTCTTTGGAGCTAAAGCACAAGACTCGGCAAAATTAATTGCGGCATTTGAAAAAAGCTACGCCAACGAATATGCCGGCAAATACAATGATGCAATTAAGGATCTGGCAAATGTATATGTACAAGATTCCTATGAGCTTAATCTGCGTTTGGGCTGGTTGAATTATTTAGCCGGAAATTTTACAGAATCCATAAGCTATTATCAGCGTAGTGTTTCGCTGCGGCCCCTTAGTATAGAGGCTCGTTTAGGCCTTACTTATCCCGCATCAGCGGTAGGAAATTGGGAGCAGGTGATTAATCAGTATAAAGATATTCTGAAAATCGCTCCGAATAATTATACGGCTAACTTGCGCCTTGGACAAATTTATTTGAACCGGAAAGATTATACGACGGCCGCTCAGTACTTTGATTTATTAATTAGCCAGTATCCGTTTACCTATGACGTGATGATCAGTACTGCCTGGAATTATTATTATCAAGGAAAATTGCGTGAAGCAAAAGTTTTGTTTCACAAAATATTGTTGATCTATGCCAATGACGAATCTGCAAAACTGGGCTTAAGCAGTATTAAATAGTTAATTGAAAGATGAATAATAAGCGTTTATTATTTCTTTTATTCGGACTGTTACTGTTCTCAGCCTGCAGTAAGGTTGAGGACGAGGTAATCTATTATAATTCCCCTGCGGACAAAATGGATACCTACACTCCGATGACGGTAGGCTCTTACTGGATTTATACGCAATATGAAACAATACCGGGAATTGGCGAAGTCTCTACCGGAGTAGTTGACAGTACTTTTATTGCATCCGATACACTGATTAATAATGTATTGTATTATGTTTTTCGTAGTAGCCTGACTTACGGATGGTTGAGTATGCTTCGGGATTCATCCGGTTATTTGGTAAATCCTTTAGGAGCGCGCTTGTTTCATGACGGAAATGCGGGAGAATTGCTGCACGAAAGAGTAAGCCTTAATAATATGGGAGATACAATTTACTATGAAAAGCGCATTATGGAACAAGCACCTAATCAGATTCAGGTGCCGGCCGGTTCTTTTGAGGTTATGAATGCCGCGCTATATCAATATTTCCCCAAGGCGGTAAATACACCTACGCAGTTAAAATCGAATAATTATTATGCGCACAATGTTGGCTTGATTTACCGCAATTACTTCTCATTCGGACGTGCCTTGAATTTTCAATTGCTTCGCTATCATATCGCGGAAGAGTAATAGCTTTTGCTGCTCAAAAAATTTGAAGGTTCAATTGTTATGATTGGACCTTTTTTATAATTTTTTAAGAATTAGGTATAAACGGGGTACAATAAAAAGCCGTTTTATGCAGTTTTGTAGTTAATTCGTCAGCAAAAACAAGGTAGAAGCCACAAATTATTTTTACTACTTTAGCGGCAGCATATCTGTTACAATCCAAAAATGGCAAAGCAAGAAGATAAGTACACAAAAAAACGCCTTAAAGCATCGTATATCACATCGGTTATTAGTATTACACTGGTGTTGTTTGTATTAGGCTCTTTGGGTTTGGTGGTGCTCGAAGCCCGCTTAATCAGTAAACATCTCCGTGAAAATATCCGGCTTACGGTTTATATGAAAAAAGATGTAAAAGAGCCGGATGTATTGCGCTTAAAAAAGTATCTGGACGCTACGGATGATGTTAAATCTACCCGTCTGGTCAGCCCCGAAGATGCGGCTGCAGAATATTCCAAACAAATAGGAGAAGATTTTATCCATTTTCTGGATGGTGAGAATCCCTTGCATTATAGCATCGAGGTTTATTTGAACGAGCAGTATGCCAATGTGGACAGTCTTGCGGCACTTTCGCAAATTATCGAAAAGCGAAAAGGGGTGGAAGAGGTGCGTTATCATAAAAGCTATGTGGAGATTATTAATCATAATATCGGGCGAATTAGTTTGTTCTTCTTGATTGTGAGTGGCTTGCTGCTGTTGATTTCCATAGTCTTAATCAATAATACCATCCGCTTGTCCGTATATTCGAATCGCTTTTTAATTCGCAGTATGCAACTGATTGGCGCGACACAAAGTTTCATTCGCCGGCCCTTTATCTGGCAGGGAATTTTGCAGGGTATTATCAGTGCCTTTTTGACCATCGGATTATTGATTGCAATTATGTACAAACTGCATTACTACTATCCGGATTTGATTGCACCTTCCTATATTGATGAATATCTGATGCTCTTCGGCGGCTTGCTTTTGGTGGGCATTATATTTTCGTGGTGGTCGAGTGCTTTGGCCGTGCGCAAATACCTGCGTATGAAATTGGATAATATTTATTTACTGTAAAAATATTGATGTTATGGCAGCTAAGAAAATTGATACCAAAAACAAGAATATGAACTATAAAAATGAGCCGGGCGCAGCCAATGTGGCGAAGCTGAAAGGCGGAGACGTGGAATTTGCTTTTAGCAGTACGAATTATAAACTAATGGGCATCGGCATAGTACTGCTTATTATCGGTTTTGTTTTGCTTGCCGGTGGCGGCTCGGACGACCCCAATGTGTTCAGCTATGATATTTTCGATGCCCGTCGCCTGGTAATCGCTCCCCTCTTTATGCTTTCCGGATTTATGCTGGAAATCTACGCCATTATGCACCGTAAAAAAGAAAGCGATAAATAATGACTTGGTTCGAGGCATTTATTCTGGCAATCGTTGAAGGGTTGACGGAATTCCTCCCGGTATCTTCCACCGGGCATATGATTATTACCCAGGGACTCATGGGTATGGAAAGTACGGAGTTTTCCAAAGTATTTCTCATTAGTATTCAGTTTGGCACCATACTGTCGGTGGTGGTTTTGTATTGGAAACGCTTTTTCCAGTCCATGAGCTTTTACTATAAACTTTTTGTGGCCTTTCTGCCTGCCGCGGTTTTCGGCTTGCTGCTAAACGACTATATCGACAGTTTGCTCGAAAGTGTGTATGTGGTAGCGGTAATGCTGATTTTAGGCGGTGTTGTCCTTGTTTTTGTGGACCGCTGGTTCAAGGGGAATGAAGATATCCCCGACCGCGAAATCACCTATCCCGAAGCCTTGAAAGTCGGCTTGTTTCAGGTGTTGGCGATGGTGCCCGGCGTATCACGTTCCGCGGCGACCATTATCGGCGGGATGACACAAAAATTTTCCAAAAAACAAGCGGCCGAGTTTTCGTTCTTTTTGGCCGTCCCCACAATGTTTGCCGCTACGGCTTATAAGTTGTTAAAGGGCTATGAAGCCATTAATAGCGAGAATATCTCCATTTTGATTTTCGGAAATGTTGTTGGATTTATCGTGGCCCTGGTCGCCATAAAATCCTTTATCGCCTATCTGACCAAGCACGGTTTTGCCATTTTCGGCTATTACCGCATCTTTGTGGGCGTGGTCATTTTGCTGCTGTATTTTGTTTTCGATGTTAACCTCAGTATCGACTAATGGCGTTTAATTTTATCGAAGGCGAAATATTATTGCTGGACAAAGACTCCGGATGGACCTCTTTCGATGTGGTAAAATCCATTCGCGGGACCATTCAGAAAGCCTATAACCTGCGCAAATTCAAGGTGGGCCATGCGGGAACACTCGACCCTCTGGCCACGGGTTTATTATTAATCTGTACCGGAAAGGCGACTAAAAAAATTGATAGCCTGCAAGCGCAGGATAAGGTTTATACCGGAAAAATATTTCTGGGGGCCACTACGCCTTCTTTCGACCTGGAAACGGAGGTGGACCGCGAATTTCCGACCGCCCATATTACCGAGGAAATGATTTTGCAATGCGCCCGTGATTTTGAGGGCGAGATTGAGCAAGTGCCTCCGGCTTATTCGGCCATAAAAGTGGACGGAAAAAGAGCTTATATCAATGCCCGCAAGGGGGAAGAAGTGAAAATGAAAAGCCGGAAGATTCGTATCGATAATTTCAAAATTACCTCCATCGAAATGCCGCTTGTCGGCTTTGAAATAAAATGCAGCAAAGGAACCTATATTCGCTCCATCGCCCGTGATTTCGGCCTGGCATTGGAGAGTGGGGGATACCTGCAGGAGTTAAGGCGTACCATGATTGGCAACTACTCCGTGGACGATGCCCTAAAGGTAGATCAGGTAAAAGAACTGATTATGCAAACCGCTCCGAAACCTAAGGAATAGTCACCTTTATTTAATCTTCTGATTAGCAATAAATATGCAAATACACAGTTATGTTCTTAGGAATTGATTTTCACGTCGATTACTGTAACATTTATTATGATAAAGCGTTAAAAACTCCTAATCAGCGGGCGTTCACTACAAAAAAGCTGGACATCGGCCTTTTATTGTAGTATATTTGCAGCCGCATTTTTTTAAATGTCAGGATAGGTGGCTTTTCAAAAAAATAAGTAAGGAAAGTGCTGATATCCAATAATTGAGTATCGTAAACAATAAGTAAAGATATATGAAACTTTCGAAGTTTAATTACAACCTCCCCGATGAATTGATTGCAAAATTTCCGCGCGAAGACCGTGACGCCTCCCGTTTGATGGTGGTAAATCGTAAGGAAGGAACGATTGAGGATTATCAATTCAGGGATATTCTGAATTTTTTCGACGATCAGGATGTTTTTGTAATCAATAATACTAAAGTATTTCCGGCCCGTTTGTACGGTGTAAAGGAAAAAACAGGTGCTAAAATCGAAGTTTTCCTTTTACGTGAGCTGAATCGCGAAACCCGCTTATGGGATGTTTTGGTAAATCCGGCCCGTAAGATTAGAATTGGAAACAAATTATATTTTGGTGAAGATGAGTCGTTAGTTGCCGAGGTAATTGATAATACAACTTCACGAGGACGTACTTTACGTTTCTTGTTTGATGGTGAATATGAAGATTTCAAACGCACCATTCAAAGTTTGGGCGAGACCCCGATTCCACCGGATTTGAAGCGTGAACCCGTTCCTGAGGACCGCGAAGCATATCAAACAATTTTTGCCAATCGCGAGGGAGCCGTGGCCGCACCAACCGCGGGAATGCACTTTAGCCGCGAGTTGATTAAGCGCCTCGAGTTAAAAGGAATTACCTTTACCGAACTCACCCTGCATGCGGGAGTAGGTAATTTTAGGAATATTGATGTGGAGGACCTTTCCAAACATAAGATGGATTCCGAAGAAATGTATATTCCCGAGCATACGGCGGATATTGTAAATAAAGCGATTAACAATCGTAAAAAAGTGGTCGCCGTAGGAACCACCACCATGAAAGCCATGGAGTCGTCCGTGAGTATTTCCAAACATCTGAAACCTTATGAAGGATGGACGAATAAGTTTATTTTTCCGCCTTATGAGTTTAGCATCGCGGATGCCATGATTACCAATTTCCATGCGCCCAAAACGCCCATGATGATGCTGACGGCAGCTTTTACGGGCTACGACCTTCTGATGAAAGCCTATAAAGAAGCCATCAAACGGAAATATAACTTCCTGACCTATGGTGATGCCATGCTGATTATTTAATAGCGTGATATAAAATAATTTCAAAACCCGGATTAGAGGATAATTCGGGTTTTTTTATTTATTTTTGAGC
>CAYUAN010000413.1:0-8204 GCA_964442545.1 uncultured Prolixibacteraceae bacterium
CGACTTAAAGGAACTTAAGGTGGGAAAAATCCCCGATCCGAAACACGGCAGTATTTATTTTATCAGCACAGCCAATTCCGATTTGCATGAACTGCACGGACTGCAATCCATTGAATGGGCACGCGAAACGGTAATTATCAAATGTATTTCCGGTTTTGCCAACAGCATTGCCGCACTGATTGACGAGCACAACCTGAAAGAAATAGCCGGCACTTTAGCCGGAAACGATACCATCTTTATCATCCTGAAAGAATCCTACGACTTCGATGATTTCAAAAATGCCCTGCTGCAACAGTTTTCGGGCATCGACCATTACTTTTAATTTTTCCGCCCCCGGCATTGTTCGGGGGTTTTTATTATACCAAAAAGCAAAGAAAAATATGACAAAAACGGGCAAACTAATTCTGGAGGACGGAAGCGAGATGACGGGAAAAGTCTTTGGCTATACGGGAAGTGTAGCCGGCGAAGTGGTGTTCAATACCGCCATGACGGGCTATCCCGAAAGCCTCACCGACCCCTCCTATCGCGGTCAGATTCTGGTGGCCACCTATCCGTTAATCGGCAATTACGGCGTGCCGGGCAAGGATAGCGAAAGCTCGCTGCTGATGCATTACGAATCGGACCGGATTCAGGTGAGCGGCTTTATTATTTCCAATTATTCCGAGGAGTTCAGTCATTGGAACGCGGCGAAAAGTCTGGACGAATGGATGAAGGAAAACAAGATTCCGGGACTGTACGATATCGACACCCGCACACTAACCAAGATTATCCGCGAAAAAGGAGTGATGCTGGGCAAAATCGTTATTGACGAAGCCGATGTGGAGCTTTTCGACCCCAATGAGGATAATCTGGTGGCCGAAGTTAGCACGCCCGAACGCAAAGTGTACGGAGATGGAAAATATCGTATCATGCTGGTGGACTGCGGGGTAAAAAACAATATTATCCGCCACCTGCTAAAACGCGACACGACGATTATCCGCGTTCCCTGGGACTACGACATCAGTAAGGAGGAATACGACGGGCTCTTTATTTCCAACGGCCCCGGCGACCCCAAGAAATGTGATATCACCATCAAAAATCTGGAACTGGCTTTCGACAAGGAAGAGCCCATTTTCGGCATCTGCCTGGGAAATCAACTGATGGCATTGGCTTCCGGCGCCGATACCTATAAACTGAAATACGGGCACCGCAGCCACAATCAACCGGTATTGGAAGTAAACAGCAATCGCGCCTATATCACATCACAAAATCATGGTTTTGCGGTGGACAACAACAGTCTGAACGAAGATTGGGAACCATTGTTTGTCAATCTGAACGACAACACCAACGAAGGATTCCGGCACAAAAGCAAGCCGTTTTTTTCCACCCAGTTTCATCCCGAAGCATCCAGTGGTCCAACAGATACGGAATTTTTGTTTGATAAATTTATCGAATTGGTAAAACAAAACAGGAAATAATTATTGCATGGCCTGGTGGCGATTCATTTTTCGCCCCCCGAAAAGAAAAAAATATGACAAATAAAAAAATCCATAAAGTCCTGATTTTAGGATCAGGAGCCCTAAAAATAGGAGAAGCCGGGGAATTTGATTATTCCGGTTCACAAGCCCTGAAAGCCCTGAAAGAAGAAGGAATAAAAACCGTTTTGATCAACCCGAATATCGCCACGGTACAGACATCCAAGGAATTAGCCGACGAAATATATTTTCTGCCGGTTACCCCGCATTTTGTAGAAAAGGTTATTCAAAAGGAAAAGCCCGAAGGCATACTGCTTTCCTTTGGCGGGCAGACAGCCTTAAATTGCGGCGTGGAGCTGTTTGAGCAAGGTATTTTGAAAAAATACGGAGTGGAAGTTTTAGGCACACCTGTAGCGGCGATTCTAACCACCGAAGACCGTCAGCTGTTTGCCGATAAGCTCCACAGCATCAATATAAAAACACCGGAAAGCTTTTCCTGCGAAAGTATCGAGGAGGCCCTCTCAGCCGCCGAAAAAATCGGTTATCCGGTAATCACACGCGCCGCCTTTACCCTGGGCGGTCAGGGCAGCGGCTTTTGCAATAATGCCGCTGAACTGGAAGTTTTGGCCCGCAATGCATTCGCCTATAGTCCGCAAATCCTGGTGGAAAAATCGCTGAAAGGCTGGAAAGAAGTGGAATACGAGGTCGTGCGCGACCGATACGATAACTGTATCACGGTGTGCAATATGGAAAATTTTGATCCTTTGGGCATTCATACCGGGGAAAGCATCGTGGTAGCACCCTCGCAAACGCTGAATAATACAGAATACCACAAGCTGCGTGAGGTTTCCATAAAGATTATCCGCGCAGTGGGCGTGGTGGGCGAATGCAATGTACAATTCGCCCTCGATCCGCATTCGGAAGACTACCGCGTGATTGAGGTAAACGCCCGCCTGTCGCGCAGCAGCGCACTGGCCTCCAAAGCAACAGGCTACCCCCTCGCCTTTGTGGCGGCCAAGCTGGGCCTGGGCTATGGTTTGCACGAGCTCAAGAATTCCGTAACCAAAACCACCTCAGCCTTTTTCGAGCCGGCGCTGGATTATGTTACCTGCAAAATCCCGCGTTGGGATTTGGGGAAATTCAACGGGGTGAATAAGCAACTGGGTTCCAGCATGAAGTCCGTTGGCGAGATTATGTCCATCGGGCGCAGTTTCGAAGAAGCCATACAAAAAGGATTACGTATGATCGGCCAGGGAATGCATGGCTTTACAGCGAATAAAGAACTGGATATCAGTGATGTCGAGCAAGAACTGCGGCAGCCGACCGATATGCGTATTTTCGTGATTGCCCATGCCTTTAAGCAAAATTTCAGCACCAAACACATTCACGAACTGACAGGAATAGATCCCTGGTTTTTGGAAAAACTGCGCAACATCCTGCAAATTGAACAGGAACTGAGCGCATATAACGAACTGAGTAGTTTGCCGGAAGAGCTATTGCGTACCGCAAAAAAAGCGGGCTTCAGCGATTTTCAGATTGCCCGCACGGTACTGAAAAGCAGCGATACCGCTATCGACTTCGACCTGCTGAAAGTACGGGAACACCGTAAAAAACTGGGCATTATTCCCTTTGTAAAACAAATTGACACCTTGGCGGCGGAATATCCCGCCCAAACCAATTATCTCTACCTTACCTACCACGGCATCAGCGGGGATATTGAATACGAAAACGATGGTAAATCCGTGATTGTGCTGGGTTCGGGCGCCTACCGTATCGGCAGCAGCGTAGAATTCGACTGGGGCAGTGTAAGTGCCTTAAACACCGTAAACAAGATGGGCTACCGCTCCATAATGATAAACTATAATCCGGAAACTGTAAGCACGGATTATGATGTGTGCGACCGCTTGTATTTTGACGAATTGTCGCTGGAGCGTGTGCTCGACATTATCGAACTGGAAACGCCCAAAGGAGTGATTGTAAGCGTGGGAGGCCAGATACCCAACACCTTAGCCATGCGGATGCATGCCCTGGATATTCCAATTTTGGGCACCAGCCCCGAGTCAATCGACCAGGCCGAAGACCGGCATAAATTTTCGAGCATGCTCGACAAACTAAAAATTAACCAGCCCAAATGGCGCGAGTTGAGCTCGATGGAGGATATCTATCACTTTGTGGATAAAACGGGCTTCCCGGTGCTGATACGGCCTTCCTACGTGCTTTCCGGAGCGGCGATGAATGTGGTTTCCAATAAGGAAGAGTTGGAACATTTTCTGAAACTGGCCGCCAAAATATCGAAAAAGCATCCGGTGGTGGTTTCCGAATTTATCCAACAAGCCAAAGAAATAGAATTCGATGCCGTAGCCGACCAAGGCGAAGTGATTGCCTATGCCATTTCCGAACACATTGAGTTTGCGGGCGTTCACTCGGGAGATGCCACACTGGTATTCCCTCCGCAAAAGGTATATTTTGAAACCATCAGGCGAATCAAGCGCATCTCGCGCAAGATTGCCGCCGAGCTGAATATTTCGGGGCCTTTCAATATTCAGTTCCTTGCCCGCGACAATTTTGTGAAGGTAATCGAATGCAATCTGCGGGCCTCACGGAGTTTTCCTTTTGTTTCCAAGGTTCTGGACCAGGATTTTATCGAAATGGCCACCCGCATCATGCTGGGCGAGAAAGTGGAAAAACCCAATAAATCCATTTTCGATGTGGAGCATATCGGGGTCAAAGCCTCACAATTTTCTTTCTCGCGCCTCACTAAAGCCGATCCGGTTTTGGGGGTGGATATGTCCTCAACAGGCGAGGTGGGCTGCATCGGCGACGACTATTATGAAGCTATCTTAAAAGCAATGATGTCTGTTGGTTATAAAACACCATCTAAAGGAGTACTTTTATCAACGGGCGACATTAAGTCCAAGGTGGAATTACTCAACTCCTGCCGTTTGATGCAGGAGCGTGGATTGCAATTATACGCCACCGGCGGCACGGCGGACTTTTTGGAAAGTCACGGAATCATGTGCACCCGCGTGCATTGGCCCGATGAAGAAGCCAAACCCAATTCGGTGGACTTGCTGAAACAGGGACGCATTGATTTTGTAGTAAATATCCCAAAGAATCTGAGCAGCGGGGAATTACAAAACGATTACATCATTCGGCGCACGGCAGTGGACTTAAACATCCCGATTATCACCAACGCCCGACTGGCAAGTGCCTATATCACGGCATTTTGCACGGTAGCGGATGATGAAATTCAGATTAAGAGCTGGAATTCGTATATTGAGAATTAACTACGGCCCAATTACTTACAATGCTCTTTCGCAAGTCCGGCGGCTTCCGCATTGCCCATATCGGCAGCATGTTTCAAATCCTTACAAGCCGGCTCATTGCGATTTAAGGCCAGAAAGATTTTCCCGCGCAGCAAAAAGTTCTTCGATTTGGAAGATTCTATTTCACAGAGCTTTGCCGCATAGGGTAATGCCGATTCAAAATCCTTTTGCTGGTAGTTAATGATTGCCAGACGCTCATTGGCACGAATATAATTGGGCAAAAACTGCAACACTTGTGCATAATCCTTTTTCGCATTCGTTAAATCATTCATTTCGAAATAGGTATCTGCACGATACATATAGGCAAAAGCAAAATCAGGCCGCAGCTCAATAGCTTTATCGAAATCCTTGATGGCCAAGGCATATTTCTTTTGCTTACGGTAGAGCAGGCCACGATTGATATAGGCCTCATTCATACCGGCATCCAGTTTAATCACTTTGGTGTAATCGCGTACAGCATCATCCAAGCGCCCCAACTTTTCATAAGCAATTCCACGATTAAAATAGGCGTCAATCATTTTAGCGTCAGCCTTTATAGCCCGGTTAAAATCACTTACCGCCTCCTCATAGCGATTACTGACCAACTTAATCATGGCTGCTTTATAATAGTCCTGCGCACTTTGGGCAGCAACCCAAAGGGGCACCAGGAAAATCCAAAGTAAAATAATCACTTTTTTCATCTGCCTATTTTTATTTGTGCCTTACAAAAGTAAGCTAAAAAGCAACAAATTTCAAGAAAAGCCGGGATGAAATACTCGCAAATAATCTAATTTAATAATAACTTTAGTTAATCATTATATATTTCTGGTGATTATTTGTTTATAGATATACGTCTGCAATTTTGTCAGGCACAATTCCGGGTGTTTTTGATACCTAAAACGGATACTGTTTCTAAGTTAAGCAACTTAAAAACGTAATTATTTGTCCTAAGAGATGAGCACGGAAAGGCAGCTATATTTTTCGTAAATTTGTTGATACGATTTATACTAAACGAGGAAGGGAAAAATCCAATGGCAGGGGCATATTTTTATCGGGTATTACTTATATTCATGTTTAGCAGTTTCTTTTTTCTGAAACTGAGCGCCATAGAAAAAGACACCCTTACCTTTACCTCCGGAGCATTTATCGAGAATAAAAACCAATGGCCTGAGCAAGTGCTGTTTAAGGCAGAAATCAAAACCGGAAACCTTTGGGTGGAACGCGACGGTTTATTATTCGATATCCAGGACCCTGAAGATTTGAAAGCCATAGCCGATTACAAAAACCATTTCGGAACGAATAAAGAAAAGGGCATCCCCTTCCCCACCCACGTGCGGCGACATATTTATAAAATTTATTTCCTGGGGGCCAATGATCGGCCTGAAATTGAAACGGGAATCCGGCTGGACACCTATCATAACTACTTCCTCGGCCGCGATCGTTCCAAATGGGCATCCAATGTACATCTGTATCAAAGCATTACCTACAAGAAGTTATATCCCGGGATCGATATGAAGTTGTACGAAAAGGCCGGTTTTCTGAAATGGGATTTCATTGTTGCGCCCGGAGCCAATCCAAAAGCCATACAACTGGATTATGAAGGCGTTGAAAAAATCAGCCTAAGCAACAAGCGTTTGATTATCCGTACCTCCGTAAATAAAATTATTGAGTTGGCGCCCTATGCCTATCAGATTGACGGGCAGGGAAATAAACAGGAAATCGCCTGCAATTTCAGTTTACGGGGAACCGAACTTCGCTTCGAACTTCCCGAGGGCTATAATCCCGAACTCCCGCTAATCATTGACCCGACACTTGTTTTCGGGTCCTATTCGGGCTCCACCTCCGACAATTGGGGTTATACGGCCACCTTCGACTCGCAAGGCTATTTGTTTGCCGGAGGCAATGCTTTTGGCAACGGATATCCCACCACCACAGGCGCCGTGGACACCCTTTTCTCGGGCGGCACCTGCGATGTGGTGATTTCGAAATACGATACCAACGGTACACAACTTATCTATTCCACCTATTTGGGCGGCAGCGGAGCCGAAGTGCCCAGCAGTCTGGTAGTTAACAGTAATGATGAACTCTTCGTTATGGGAACCACCGGCTCATCTGATTTCCCGGTTAGCATCAATGCTTATGACACCTCTTTTAACTCCGGAACGGCCTATATTCTTACCTATATTATTAATTTCAGCAGCGGCTCCGACCTGTTTATTACACGCCTGAACAACAGCGGTACGCAAATACTGGCTTCCACCTATTTTGGCGGCAGCCAGAATGACGGCCTGAACACCGCGCTAAATCTGGTAAAAAATTATGCCGATGAATTGCGGGGCGAAATTATGATTGATAAAAACAACAATTGCTATATCGTAAGCAGCACACGGTCAAACAATATCCCAACAAGCAACGCAAGTTTCCAAGCTGCAATTGCCGGAGGACAGGACGGAGTGATTGCCAAATTTGATAATAATCTGAGCAATCTGATCTGGAGCTCATATTTCGGCGGCTCAAATGATGATGCGATATACAGTTTGGCTATTGATAATCAACAGGATATTTATATAACGGGCGGCACAATGTCGCAAAACCTGCCGGTAAGCAATAACGCGATTTACAATGCTTATCAAGGCGGCAGCGCCGACGGATATATAGCCCATATTAACACCAACGGCACAAATATTCTGAATGCAACCTATTACGGGACATTTAATTACGACCAAAGTTATTTAATCGATCTGGACCGCTACGACAATGTGTATGTGTTCGGACAAACGGCAGATACCGGCACCACCTTTATTTATAACGCCACCTGGAACAGTCCGCATGACGGTCAGTTTATCAGCAAGTTAAATCCCTCACTCAGTTCAGTAATCTGGTCCACGACCTGGGGAAACGGAGCCACCGGCCCCGATGTGTCGCCATCGGCATTTATGGTCGATTTATGTAACCGTATTTACTTGTCGGCCTGGGGCGGGGCTACAAACGGAAATTGGTCCACCACTTCGGGTCTACCGATTAGTTCCAATGCTTTTCAATCGACTACCGACGGGTCGGACTACTACGTAATGGTAATGAAAGATGATGCTTCGGGCCTTGACTACGCCACCTTTTACGGAGGCACACAATCGGCCGAGCATGTGGACGGCGGCACCAGCCGGTTTGACAATAAGGGCCGCATCTATCAAGCGGTTTGTGCCGGTTGTGGCGGGCATTCCGATTTTCCCACCACCGTTAACGCCCACTCTACAACGAACAACAGTACCAATTGCAATAACGGGGTTTTCAAATTTAATTTTCATATTCCGGCCATCGTTGCCGACTTTATTCAGCCGCCTGTGGGCTGCGTACCCGACACAATTGTTTTTAACAGTACATCTTATCTTACCCATCCGAACAGCACGAATTTTTCATGGAATTTCGGAGACGGCACAACTTCCAC
>CAYUAN010000414.1:0-10848 GCA_964442545.1 uncultured Prolixibacteraceae bacterium
AATAAATAATCAGGAAATAAGCACCGAATGTTACCAGGACGATAATGTAAAACAGTGATAAAAGCGGCCAAATCGTAAGGGATTGCCAATCGAGTCCTTGAACATCGGGCCAGGTGTACGGCACAATCAGCAGGGTGGCGAAAAGATACACCCAAAACATGGTGGTTACCGTATCGTACTTTTTCAAAATCGGTTTCATCACCACCAGAAAAATCGCGTAGGCCGTGGTGTTTCCCAATATCATCAAATTTCCCTTGATGGTTTCGGGACTGAATACCAAATCTTTTTGATAGAGCACCAGAATTGACGCTCCGATTGCGCCGGTGAATATTCCCGCGATTTTCCACCGGGAAAGTTTGGTGTGCAAAAAGATTAAGCTGAGGACCAAAACGATAATCGGATTCGAAACATGGATAATGGCCGTATCCACCGGAGTGGTGTATTGCAGTCCGCTGAAAAACAAAATCTGATTGATGGCGATGCCGAATATCCCCGCTACCAACAAGCGCAAATACTCCCCCTTATTTAAGCGCGGTCGTGCGGCCGTGAAATAGACTATGCCAAACAGCAGGGCCGCACCTATGGTCCGGAAAAAGACCAGCTGATTGGGCGTCAGTAGTCCGACCAGAATCTTGGATACCCAGTAATTACCTCCGAAAAGCAAGGTGGCCACCAAAAGGGAAATATGTGCTTTCAGGCGTTCGCTCATTGTGGGGCAAAAGTATGGCAAGGCAAAAGGAAAAACAAGGCAAAAGGAAAAAGTATGAAGGCAAAAGGGGCCTCAACTCCGCTCGGCCACCTGGAAGTTGGAAGAAAGGTGTTGGAAGCTGGAAGACGGAAGTCGGAAGACCGCAGGTCATCGAGCGTAGTGGAGATGCCTGTAGTTTTTACCTTTTTTGAACCATTCTGCAAGCGAAACCCAAGTGCAGGAATCCGTTCTCCCGGCACAGATTATGCGAGCGGGAAGCGGACTTAAGCCGTGCCTAACGCAACATGCTTCCCCGTTTACCCATACCGGGACCCATTTACAATACAATCAGCTTCTTGAACCAACTGCCTTCATGGGTTTGGATGCCGATAAAATAAATACCTGCGGGTAAATTCTGTGTGTCAATACGGATTTGTTGTGTTCCTTTATATAAGCGCAAACCGCTTTGCAGGTTTTTAACGACCTGTCCTTTATTATCAAATAAGCGGATATCGGCGGTTCCTTTATTGGCGACATCAAAACTCAGCACGCTGTATTCCCGCGCCGGATTGGGCATTAGTTTTAAGCTTTGCAACTGCTCTTCCGAATTTTTTACCGTAGTCCAGGCGTCAGTAGGCGGAAACTCAATATTGTCCACATATGCCGCATCCAAATAATCGTAGTTGAAACTGTCTTTAATATACGACCACTTAAAAGTATGCATGCCCTTGCTTACCGGAAAACTTACGCGATGCCAGTTAATATTCCCCGACCAGCGCCCTTGCACCATTTTGTCGATATAGAAATACAGGAAATCATAATTTTCTTCGGTGGAAATACGCTGATAATAACTGATGCTGTCATCTTCCAGAATATTCATGGTGATATATAAAGAGGAGGTGTCATTGTCGTTTAATGGTTTATGAGACGCGGCAGCATATTGACCGCCATAAACAAAGTCTTTTTGAACCACCCAAGGTGCTGTACCTCCGTCCTCCCAGTTAAACTTGCTTAAATCGCCGCTTTCAAAATCTTCGTCCACAAAACCGATAAGCTGTGATAATGTTTCTTGTCCGGTTCTGCCGTTTGTATTATAGCTAAAATCGAAACGGATAATATCTCCGGTTTTAAAACTTTGATCCACGGTAACTTCATACATAATTAGTTTTAGCGAATCCACTAAAAGTGTATCCAGTATATAAGTTCCGCTTGCGATGCTTACCCCACTGTAATTAGTGCTTAATTGGCATTGGATATCATCCGCAAGAATGCTTCCTTCATTTTTCAGCGGAATACGCATATATACCGTTTCGCCCGGGTCGATTCGCCCGTTGCCGTTTCCGGCTAAAGTGTCATCAATGATTACTTTTTTGATTTTCACTTCAGGCGCATGCATGGTGATGTAAAAATGACTCAGCCAGGCGTGTCCCGCCGAATCGTTGATATAAACGTAAAATTTTACATCATGGCCGTTTTGCACATTTGTAAGAACATCAAAACTGAAAATAGTATCGAAGCTCAGTGTGTCGTTGGCCGGGAAGTTTCCCAAATAATAAACACTGTCCGTAATATTTACCGACGGGTCGTTGGTACGTAAACGGGCAAAGCAACTGTCGGCTCGGTGTCCGGTTATGTTTACCAAGGTCATATCAAGCATGATATGTTCATTGTAATCTGCGGTACCGTTATTGTTTTGGCTGCTGTCGATAATTTGATGTGTATTGTAAATCACATATGCAAAATTGGGCGAACCCGTTGTAATCGTAGAAAAGTATGGCTGTTTCTGACTGGCTGTTATTACCAGGTCCAAAGTTTTTGACTGGCTAAATGGCGGAAAATACAAAGTGGCCAGCCCGTTGGAATCAGCCAATCCTGATGCAATCAAAGTATCATTATGCGACAGGGCTGCCAAAGCATAAGGTTCTGTAAGGATGCTGAAATTGTTTAATCCCAAAGGTAAAAGCGGATTGTATTGGGCGGTAATTTGCGAAGGAACATGCAAATACGGCATTAATGTCGGGTCGCCCATCAGATGATACAATTCCCAATAGCGCCGTACATTGCTTCCGCCTTGTGTTACGGCCATATTTCCCGCTTGCAGATATTGATAAGCCGTTAAGGCCCATTGAGTATAGGGCTCGTTATGGGTGTGGAAAATCAAATCATATAAACCGTCGGTAGTCCCCTGATATGTAGGAAAAGTGGAAATGTTTCCATAGCCCACTGCCCAATAATAATCTTCATCCCACAAAGTGTTGTCCGAAGCCCCGATATATCCGATTGCTCCTTTGTTGCGGGCGCGCAATAGAGCCTCGCCAAAGCATTCGGAATAATCAAATTTATTAGTCAAACAGGCATTACCCACCATCAGCGGATATTTACCCTTATTTTTCATATTGGGCACATTGTTTACCTTAAAGGCAGGATCCTTCCAACCGGTCGCCAAACCGTGTGCCGTGTAATTGATGAAAGCCGCGCCTGTATCGGTATATTGCCGGATTTCCAAATCTTTCAGATAGGATTGGTTTACATATAAATAATCACGGCAATAGATATTATTTGTTGCGTTAAAATAATTGCTTGTTCCGTAATTTATCTGGCCGTCTCCATAAGTGTAGGCGTGCGAGGCATCATTCCCCGAAATCAGTATGCTGGTATCCAGATAGGACGGATTGCTTAATAAATATTTCTCGTAAGCAATGGTTTTCTCGATTTGCGGATTCAATTCGGCGGTGTCGTTTGCCGAAAAACGTCCGTACATCATCTCGGGAAAATAATCGTTGGTAAACTCGCAATAATACAAATCGGCCGGCCAGGAGCCAAGCTGTCCCGGATATTTCGGTATCTGGTTTACATCGCCCACAAAAAGCACATAAGATGGCGCCGGATCAAGCGGTGTGCCGGCATTATAAAGGTTTTGCAAATAACTTTTAATAGAAGCATTGGTGTTCCCCACGGCTGTATCACTGGTATATGCTTCAATTATTTTATAACCCTGCTGCTCTTTCCATTCAATAAAGGGCTCCAGAGCATCTTTGAATATGGTGTCGGCAACAATAACCATTTTCAAGGGATATTGCACTCCGGTAATGGGCAACGCGGCTGCATAAGCTTTCCCGTTTATCAGATAATCCGAAAACTGCAAAAAAGCAGGAGCATAAGTGTGTTTATGTGTCGGTTTACCAATGTTTTGCGGAAAACTAAAAACAATTTCCAGTTCCAACTCGTCGTAAACTTTCAATTGATTTTTTACGGGATTATATTCCACCGGAGCGATACTCAAGCGGCCGATATGCCGGCCCCGCATTTCTCCCAGGTTCTCAATATGATACAATGGCTCGGAATAGAACGCGTCCTTTTGGTAAATGCTGTTGTTTTTCCGGAAAATTATGGTCGGATTTTCGGTTTTTTCCACCGATTCCTGGGCGGGAAACAGCGGATATGAAATCGAATAATCGTTCAAATTATAAATGCGAAAATGCATTTTTTTTACCCTGACCTTCCAACTTGCTCCTTCGGGAATTTCAATCAACTTGCGATAAACCGGTAATTGTGGATTTCCGATTTTTAAGCCTTGAGCAAAACCCGGAATTTGTGCCCGATAATAAAAATCATGATTATGCTTTATCTTTAAGAACTGAACCTGATTGACCTTGATATGTAAGTTAAAACCATCGGCATCCAAATTAAACACCCGCTCCGAATTTTCTCCGCTTCCCACCATGAGGGTTTGTGAAAACAAATTTGAAGAAATTAGAAACAGTATAATTATAAGTAATATACGAAACCCTAAGCTCATTAATTGTAATCTGTTATGTTTTTTGTAGCAATTGTTTAGTGTAAAATACGAGTGCTAAAGTACAATTAAAAATACAGAAAATAGTAAAAGGTTGCCTCATAAAGTGTAATTTTGAACACTAAATCAAAAGTATAGGAGGATAATGAAAATGAAAAATATACTTTTTTCTATTCTATTTGTTTTTGTTTGGACCGGACTCAAGGCGCAGAATTACGACTTGATTTTGGGCGGTACCATTTCCGATGTGGAGCTTTACACCAAATATTATTTAGCGCCTTTGGAACGAGGATTGGGCCATGCCGATGCCGCCGGAATGATAAATTTTACCAGTTCGAAACATAAAATCGCCATTACTTTAGGAATGGATTTATCGGTGGCATTGACACCAAGCGACCAACGCTCATTTGATGTAAATGCTATCGGGCTTCAACTTATGGAGGCATCTGACCCGGCTAATAGCATGGCGCAATCGATTACGGGAAGTGCCGAGAGCATAGGTTTACAAACCAAACAAACCTATTACCGGCCTACTATATATTATCCTTTTTATGAGGAGGTTCCTTTGTCTGAATTTGATTCTCCGGAGGGTTCGGGCTATTCCTTTGTGCCTTTGCCTCGCTTTTCGGCAGGACTCTACGGTTACGGTTCCCATATAAATTTCTGGTTTTTACCTACCGTACATCCCGCTGATGATATTTCGTTTGGTTCCTATGGTTTCAGTCTTCAGCACAATTTAAGCACATTTATAAAAACCATGGAAAAATGGCCGGTTCAATTAGCAATTGCCGGAGGATACCATTACAGCAAAATGACGGACAAACTCAGCATTGAACCTGATGAAACAAAGATTGGTCTGGAACTTTCGCCGGATAATGGCCCTTATGATAATCAGGAAGCCCTGGTTGAAGTAAGCTCTGTTCCCTTGCAATTAATAGTTTATCGTGATTTCAACGGGCTGACAGTTTTTGGCGGCCCCGGTTATACCTTTACTTCTTCTGATTTTGCCTTAACTGGAAATTATCCGATTTATGTTAAAAACACCACGAATAATTTCAAAATAAATGTGAAAGATGTGGTCGATCCGTTTGCCTACAGCCGCTCGGATAATAGCTTTCGTTTTGATATCGGTTTAAACTACCAAATCGGTTTTGTCAAGATTAAGGCATCGTATACCATAGCCAAATATCAAACTTTTTATTTCGGACTGGGCTTTGTAATTCTATAAGTGTTTTAATGTGCTTCCAACCAATTGGCTCCTGAATTTACATCTACAACGATGGGGACTTTCAAGGGCATGGCGTTTTTCATTTTCTCGACCACCAGCTTGCGCACCTCTTCTTCCTCATCTTTGGCACAATCGAATATAAGTTCGTCATGTACCTGTAATATCATTTTGGTTTTCAGCTCCCGCTTTTCGAGTTCCTGCTGAATATCAATCATCGCGATTTTTATCATATCGGCCGAAGAGCCTTGTATGGGGGCGTTTACGGCATTGCGCTCGGCAAAACTGCGTACCACGGCATTAGCCGAATTGATATCGCGCAGATAACGCCGCCGGTGCATAATGGTTTCCACAAATCCGTTCTTGCGGGCAAATTCAATTTGATTTTCGATAAACTGCTTTACTGCCGGATATTGTTCAAAATAATTCTTAATCATTTCCGAGGCCTCTTTGCGCGGGATATTCAGGTTTTCACTCAGGCCGAAGGCCGAAATACCGTAAATAATTCCGAAGTTCACACCCTTGGCATTGCGGCGCATATCGGCTGTTACCTCGTTTTCGGGAATACCGTAAACGCGTGCCGCCGTTGCCGTATGGATGTCTTTCCCCTCGATAAAATCCTGCATCATCCGCTCGTCGCCGCTCAGGTGCGCTACCAGGCGCAGCTCGATTTGCGAATAATCGGCCGCCAGGAACGTAAATTTTTTGTTTCGCGGGATAAACGCTTTGCGAATTTCCCTGCCCCGGCTCGTGCGTATGGGGATGTTTTGCAAATTCGGATTATTGGAACTCAACCGGCCCGTGGAGGCTACCGCCTGATTGTAGGTAGTGTGTAAGCGCAGGGTGCGCGGATTTACCAGCTTGGGCAAGGCGTCCACATAGGTGGATTTCAGTTTGGTAAGCGAGCGGTACTCCAAAATCAGCGCGACAATCGGATGTTTCTTTTTTAGCTTTACCAAAATATCTTCTCCGGTTTTATACTGGCCGGTTTTCGTCTTTTTGGCCTTATCGGTAATTTGCATTTCCTCAAACAGCACCACCCCTAATTGCTTGGGCGATGCGATATTGAACTCATGCCCCGCCAGTTCGTATATCTGCTGCTCAATTTGCTCAATTTCTTTTCCCAATTGCGTGGAGTATTCTTCCAGGGCTTTCACATCCAGCTTTACGCCTTCGGTTTCCATTGCCGCCAGTACTTTCACCAACGGAATTTCAATTTGATTGAAGAGGCGGAGCGTATCCGTTTCTTTCAGCTTCGGGCGAAAAGCTTCTTTCAATCGGCCCAGCATATCGGCACGTTCGCAGGCGTAGGCGGTAAGCAAATCCGCTTCCACATCGCGAAAATCGGGTTTGCCTTTTCCTTTTTTTGCTGCCGCTGCTGATTTTCTTCCGATTAGTTCTTCGGTGGGAATGATTTTATAATTGAGGTAAGTTTCCGTCAGGAAATCCGGGGCATGCTTCATATCCGGCTCCAAAAGATAATGCGCCAGCATGGTGTCGAACATTTTGCCGCGCAAATCAATTTCGTACCAGCGCAATACGGCGATGGCATATTTCAGGTCGTGGCCTGTTTTTTCGATTTGCTCGTTAGCAAAAACCGCCGCAAACTGTTTTAACAAATCCACCGCCTCGGGATATTCGGCAGGAAGCTGTAAATAATAAGCTCTTCCGGCTTCCCACGAAAAAGCGATTCCAGCCAGCTCTGCCTGATGGGCATCGTTATTGGTGGTGATGGTGTGCAGGCTGAATGACTTTTGCTTTTGTAGTTCGCCGAGCAAATCCGCACGCTGCTTATCGTCTTTCACCAATAGGTAGTTTGCCTCCCCCTTTTCAATATTTGCTGCCGGAGCGCGTTTTTCCTGCTCCTCCTGTTCTTGCTCCCATTGGGCGAACATATCCAGGGTTTGCTCGGTTTTTTCCTTCTTTTTTGGCGCAGCGGCTTTTGGCACCGCTTCCTTTTTGGCGTTTCCGTTTTGTTTTTGCTCGTACTCCGTAAAAATCCGTTTCGCTAAGGTGCGAAATTCCAACTCATCAAACAGCTCTTTCAGCATTGCCCAATCAGGTTCCTGACGTTTGAGTTTTTCCGGTTCAAACTCGATGGGCGCGTCGGTAATAATGGTCGCCAGTTTTTTAGAAAGGATGGCCTGGTCGGCAAAATTTTCCACATTTTCCTTCATCTTGCCTTTCAGCTCATGGCTGTGGGCAATCAGGTTTTCCACGCTGCCGTAACGGCCAATCAACTCCTTGGCCCGTTTTTCGCCAATGCCCGGCACGCCCGGAATATTGTCCGAGGCATCGCCCCACAAACCCAAAATGTCAATCACCTGCTCGGGCCGTTCGATTTGGAACTTTTCTTTTACTTCGTCCACCCCCCAAACTTCGGCGCCGTTACCCATGCGGGCGGGTTTGTACATAAAGATATTTTCGCTTACCAATTGCGCGAAATCCTTATCCGGCGTCATCATAAAGGTGGTGAAACCTTGCTTTTCGGCTTTCTTGGCCAGGGTGCCGATAATGTCGTCGGCCTCGAAGCCGTCCACATAAAGCAAAGGGATACGAAAGGCCTCCAGAATTTTATAAATATAGGGCAGGGAAGCCGACAGCTCATCCGGCATTGCTTCGCGATTAGCTTTGTATGCTTCGAAATCTTTATGTCGTTGTGTGGCCACCTTGGTGTCTGTTGCCACACCGATATGGGTCGGGTTTTCTTTGCGTAATACCTCCAGTAAAGTATTGGTAAAGCCCAGCATGGCCGAAGTGTTCAGTCCTTTTGAATTGATTCGCGGATTTTTGCTGAAAGCAAAAAACGAACGGTAAATCAAAGCCATGGCATCGAGCAGGAAAAGTTTTTTATCTTGGTTCATAGGTATGTACGATTAGAAAATGATTTGGGCGTTCCCGCCTGATGCAAAACTAAGTATTTAATTGTACTTTTTGGGGTAAAACTATGGATTTGGAATTTGAAAATCAGGCCGGCGAAATCCGGTTTCACCGAAAAAAATTAAAAGAATCCCTGCTGATAAGCTAAAAAAATCGAACTTTGTTTTTCAATGGTTTCTGTTCAGCATTATATCAATCGATTTAATATTTGGCGTCGCAAACATATCAGCGACCGGCAATTTGTCCTTATCCTCAGCGGGCTGATTGGTTTGGTAAGCGGGGTGGCGGCCTACCTGATGAAAACCTTTGTTATTTACCTGAAAGATATCCTGATTACCCATTTCGATGTGGAAGAAAGTAATGTGATGCTGTACATCTATCCGATGATTGGCATATTGATTACGGTGCTTTTTCTGCGTTGGGTTATTCGTGACGATACGCCTCACGGCATTGCGCGTATCCTTTTCGTGATTTCGCGGAATAAAGGCGAGATGCGGAAACATAAAACCTTTTCGAGCTTTATCGGCGGGGCTTTAACTTCGGGTTTTGGTGGCTCGGCCGGATTGGAGTCGCCCATTATTTCCACGGGAAGTTCTATCGGTTCTACCCTGGCTTCGGTGCTGGGTCTGAATTTTAAGACCAAAACCCTGCTGATTGGCTGTGGGGCCGCGGCAGCGATGGCCTCTATTTTTACCACGCCGATTGCCGCCGTAATATTCAGTATGGAAGTGCTGATGCTCGACCTGACGGCCACCTCAATCGTTCCTTTGCTGATTAGTTCCATCGGCGGAGCCGTAACGGCCAAGCTGCTGATGTCGGACGAGGTACTTTTCCATTTTTCGCTGGATAATCATTTCGACCTGCCCGATATTCCCTATTATATCGTCTTGGGCGTGGTGGCCGGATTGGTTTCGCTTTATTTCAACCGGACTAATTATTTTATCAGCCGTTTGATGAATAATATCGAAGACCGCCGCTACCGGACGGGTATCGGGATGTTGCTGATTGGCTTGCTGATTTTTATCTTTCCCGTGCTCTATGGTGAGGGTTATAATTTTCTGAAAGTCATTATCAATGAGGACCCTGCCGAGCTGACATTTTGGAGTTTTTTCTATGATTACCGTTATAATTTCTGGATATTTTCGGCTTTCTTGTTTATGGTTTTGCTGATGAAAGTTGTCGCCACCACCATTACCATCGAAAGCGGGGGAATTGGCGGTATATTCGCTCCGGCGGTATTTACCGGCGGTATTACGGGCTTCCTTTTTTCCAGCATCAACAATCACATCAATATGGCCCGGCAGCTGAACGAAAAATCGTTTACCCTGGTGGGTATGGCCGCGGTATTGGGTGGAGTGCTGCATGCGCCGCTTACGGCCATCTTCCTCGCGGCGGAGATTACCAACGGCTACCATCTGATGCTGCCGTTGATGATTACCACCACCATTTCGTATGTTACCATTAAATTTTTCGATTCGCATTCTATTTTCCATCGCCAATTGGCCGAGCGCGGACATCTGCTTACCCACCATAAAGACAAGGCAGTACTGACGTTGCTTTCGGTTTCATCGGTGATTGATAAGGATTTTAATACCATTGGCCCGGAAGCCACTTTGGGCGATTTGGTAAAAGAGATTGCAAAGTCGCGGCGAAATATTTTTCCGGTAATTGATCAGGATGGAATGTTTCTGGGGTTAGTCGCGATGGACGATGTGCGCGAAGATATGTTTAAGCCCGAATTGTATGACCGTCCCGCGACGGATTATATGATACAACCACTGGATTCGGTTTCCACCAGTCAGACCATGGAAATGGTGATGAAGAAATTTAACGAAACCGATTATTACAATCTTCCGGTTATCGATAACGGGAAATATGTGGGCTTTGTATCTCGCTCCAATGTGTTTTCGGCCTACCGGAAAACCTTGCTGGAAGTAAGTTTGGACGAATAGCGCTAATCCTTGTTTACCATCCATACGCCGCTGAAAATCAGAGCTGCGGCAAATACTTTAATTATGGTAAGGGCCTCCACGCCCAATATCCAGGCAATGATGGCGGCAATCAAAGGTTGCAGGTAAATATAAAAACTGACTACGGGTGCACTCAGTCTTCCCAATGAATAAATAATCAGGAAATAAGCACCGAATGTTACCAGGACGATAATGTAAAACAGTGATAAAAGCGGCCAAATCGTAAGGGATTGCCAATCGAGTCCTTGAACATCGGGCCAGGTGTACGGCACAATCAGCAGGGTGGCGA
>CAYUAN010000415.1:0-3550 GCA_964442545.1 uncultured Prolixibacteraceae bacterium
GATTCGCTCCTGCGGACTAAGCGATTGAAAAACCGAGTCAACCCAGGCCTTCTTGCTCAAAGGCGCTTTATCCGGGATAGCATTGTTCAGAGTATCAGCCTTTTCCTGGGCGTTGGCGTGCAGCCAGGAAATAGAAAACAGTAAAAGAAAAATGCGGACAATAGTCTTATTCATAGTTTTGTGTGTGCCCTTTTGTTTGTGATATTCGCCCAAAGATAATTAAAAGCCGAGGCTGTTTTTTTGCGGACTATTTGATTTCTCAACAGTGTTTTGTTTGTAAGTGGATTGCCGCTAAAGCCCTAAATTAAATGCTTTTTATATATTTGTTGCAGCGACTGCAAAATACACAGGAACAAGACTTAATTTATTATCCTAAACACACACCGGATTATGAAAAAGAAAATATTTTATACTTTTCTGATAGTCATTCTTATAGCTGTAATCGGCTTGGGTAAATACTTAGTCGATCGCGCGGAAATTTTTACAGGTTTTGCCGCCAAGGATGTGGCCTCCTGTATGTTCGTGGCCGGGCGTTCGCAGCAAAGTATCGAAGCTGTTGATATTAATTTCTTTCCGGTAAATCTGACGAAAATTAGTGTGGATACCGTGGCCAAAATGGTTACAGGTTCGTTTTTCGGTTTTGGTAAACAAACCGCGGTGTACCGGCAGGGGATAGGCTGTGCTTTGGTGGCCGATGGCGATTTTGAGCAGGTGCGGGCGATGCGTTCGGTTTTGCCGGTTTATCCGGCTTATCCCGAAACGGTTTATTGGCCGACGGGGGATAAGATGCGTGCGGAAAAACCGGAGCATCTTAATCTTGAAAAATTGAATAAAGCAATGGCTGAGGCCTTGAAAGAAGGAAATACGCGGGCGATTGTAGTGGCTTATGATACCTTGTTTATGGCCGAAATGTATGCCGAGGGCTTTGATGAAAATACCCCTTTGTTGGGTTGGTCGATGACCAAAAGTGTTACCAATGCACTGGTAGGCATTTTGGTGAAAGACGGCAAATTGGATATTGACGCGCCTGCGCCGGTTGATGCCTGGAAAAATGATGAACGGAAAAATATTACGCTGCGAACATTGCTGCATATGACTTCCGGTTTGGAATGGGAGGAAAACTATGGCGATATTTCCGATGCTACGGTAATGTTGTATCGGAAAGGGGATATCTCGGGTTACGCTATGAGCAAACCTGCTGCTTTTCCGCCTGATTCGGTTTGGTATTATTCCTCGGGAACGACCAATATAATTTCCCGCATTATTCGCAATACCATAAACAATGATGTGATTTATTGGGGCTTCCCGCGCGATGTGCTGTTCAACCGTATCGGTATGCGCACGGCGGTAATGGAAACAGATGCGGCCGGTACCTTTGTCGGTTCTTCCTACTGTTTTGCCAGTGGGCGCGACTGGGCGCGTTTCGGACTGCTTTACCTTTTCGACGGGGTGTGGAATGGCGATACCATTTTGCCACCCGGCTGGGTGGATTTTACCCGTGAAGAAGCTCCGCATTCCGGTGGAAAATACGGTGCTCAGTTTTGGCTGAACAAATCAGGCCACGAAATTCCGGATGCCCCTGATGATGTGTTTTTTGCCGACGGCTATCATGGCCAGCGAGTGTATATTATTCCTTCCAAACGTTTGGTAATTGTGCGTTTGGGTGAATCTAAAAAAGGTGAATTCGACTATAATAAATTTGTAACCTCGGTATTGGACGCATTTGAGTAAAATCAGATGCTGATGTGCCGGTAAATACTGTATTTATGAAGAAAATTTTACTGATTGTTTTTATGTTTGCGTTGAGCGCGACGGCCTGGAGCCAACAGGATAGCACCAATACAAATAAAAGTAAGGCAGAGCAACAAGCGGAAAAAGTAAAAACAGGACTTTCTTTCGGGCCTTTGCCGGTGGTCGCCTTTGATTCCGATTTGGGTTTTCAGTACGGTGCGTTATTGAATATTTATTTCTATGGCGATGGCAAAAACTACCCGCGTTATAATCACCTGATTTTTATGGAAGCGGCCTATTCCACCAAGGGAAGCGGAATATTCCGGCTTTTTTACGATTCGGATAAGCTGCTGAAGAATAAAGATAAATATTTGCGCGTGAGTGTGGATTTTAGCTATTTGCTGGAAGCGGCTTTGGGCTTTTACGGTTTTAACGGCTACGAAACTAATTATAATACCGCCTACGAAACAACGGATGATAAGGACTACATCACACGGTTGTATTATCGCTATAACCGTAAGATATTTCGCAGTCAGATAGATTTGCAGGGCAGGATTATCGGGAAGAAACTGCGTTGGACGGTCGGTGCCGCCTATCTTAATTTTGATATTAAAGATGTGGATGTGGATCGTTTGAATGAAGGTAAAAAGGAGGATCTTTTACCGGATACCAATACCTTGTATAGCGATTATGTGGATTATGGTTTGATTAGCCGGGATGAGGCTGACGGTGGACATATGACTATGTTGAAATTCGGTTTGGTTTGGGATACCCGTGATATTGAGGCCAATCCGAGTAAAGGGCTTTGGGATGAAGTGGTGTTTTATACTTTCCCCGGATTTTTAGGCAATAATGAAAACGAGTTTACGGGCTTTACGATTATTCATCGTCAGTATCTGACCTTGGTAAAGCGGCGGTTGACATTTACCTACCGTTTGGGTTATAAAGGAGTGATTGGCGGGGATATGCGATTTTATTTCGACTCATATTTGGTCACTTCCTATAGTTTGCAGGCCAATCGCGAAGGGCTTGGCGGAGCCAGTACAATCAGGGGGATGAACCGGAACCGTGTAATCGGGGACGGATATGGTTATGGAAATTTCTGTTTTCGTTATAAATTCTGGTATTTTAATTTTCTTAAAAATCCTTCCTACCTGGCGTTTAACGCGTTTATGGATGCCGGACAGGTATTTCAGCCGCGGGCGGTGGATGCCGATATAATGGCAAAGATGGAAAAGGATTATCCGGGACGCTATTGGGGTGATTCGTTTGACCATATGCACTACAGCATTGGGGGCGGAATACACTTCGCCATGAATGAAAATTTTGTGGTTCGCGCCAACTATGGTCGTGTGCTTAATTCGCAGGACGGTACGGGTAGCTTGTATATTACCACCAATTGGATATTCTAATATTTTGTTGTGGCTTTAAGGTTTTTGAACCATATAAGGCATATAAGGGTATATAAGTTTTTGATACTTTCACTGTGTAACTCTGTGTAAAACACTGTGAAACTCTGTGAAATCGATAGGGGCTATTACACAAAGAGCACAAAGAAGGCACAGAGCTGCACAAAGTTGTGCCTATTAATTTAGAGCCTGATAATATTGATTACACTGATTATAATTTTCAGCTTGCTGAAAATTTTAAAATAATCAGGTAAATCAGAGAAATCAGGCTCCGAAGAAACAGTATCAATAGAAGATTGGATAAGGTTTCTTAGACGCAGATCTATATGATTGGCTTCCTGCGTTTTTCTTTGAAAAACTTCGGAAGCTTTTTAAGTATTGCAAAGCAAGGCTTAAAAACAAATCATAAG
>CAYUAN010000416.1:0-1896 GCA_964442545.1 uncultured Prolixibacteraceae bacterium
GCTTGGCGTGAGAGCGCAAAGGAGTTGTTTGAGCAGGATGAGGAAGTTGTTGATGACGGAACTGATAAAGTAGCGAAAAGAGCGTTCAAAAACGGTGTGCAAGAGGCGGAGGATATTATCCCGATTACAACTGATCATTATTTATATCTTTCCGGGACGCCGTTTCGCGCTATTGGAAGCGGAGAATTTATTGAAGAGCAGATTTTTAACTGGACTTATTCCGATGAGCAAAAAGCAAAAGAGGAATGGAATGATACAAAAGGTCCAAATCCTTATGCCAGCTTGCCCAAAATGGTGATGATGACATATCAGATGCCCGATGAAATTAAATACATTGCCGAAGGCGGAGAATTTAATGAGTTTGATTTGAATGTATTTTTTAAGGCGGAGCAAGATAAGGGGAGTGGAGAGCATCGCTTTGTTTATGAAGAATTTGTGCAAAAGTGGTTAGATTTAATCCGTGGTGGTTTGCAAGCAAAGACAACGGAAAATTTAAAGTTGGGAAAAATGTATGGACACAACAAGCCGTATTTTCCTTTTCAAATGCCACAGTTGCGCGCGTTGCTCAGTCATACTTTTTGGTTTTTGCCGTCGGTGACGGCATGTAATGCAATGGAGAAATTATTGGGTGAACCACAAAATACTTTCTATCATGATTTTAAGATTGTTAATATTGCGGGGAAGAATGCTAAAGCGGGCGTAAAAGCGTTAGAGCCGGTTTTAAAAGCGATGGATAATCCTTTGAAAACTAAAACTATTACACTTTCCGCCGGAAAATTAACAACCGGTGTTTCGGTTAAGCCATGGACCGGAGTATTTATGCTGAGAAATTTAAAAAGTCCGGAAACTTATTTTCAAACGGCCTTTCGTGTTCAGACATCTTGGGTGATTGATAATCCGAGCGGTAAATCGCCAAACAAACAGGAAATAATCAAGAAAGTTTGTTATGTGTTTGATTTTGCACCAAACAGAGCATTATCGCAAGTGGCGGATTACAGCTCTAAATTAAGTCCAAAGGGGTCTAACCCGGAAAAAAGCGTTCAAGAATTTATTGAATTTTTGCCGGTGTTGGCATATGACGGAAGTGCGATGCGTGAAATTGATGCTAAGGGTATTTTGGATATTGTGATGAGCGGAACGACGGCAACACTTTTGGCGCGTCGCTGGGAAAGCGCACTTTTGGTTAATGTTGATAATGATACACTGAAAAGGCTTTTGGCAAATGAGCGGGCAATTGAAGTGTTGTCTAAGATTGAAGGTTTCCGTGCGTTAAACCAGGATCTGGAAACGATTATCAATAAGTCAGAAAAAGTGAAGAAATTAAAACAAAAGGCAAGTGAGCGAGAATTAACAAAGAAAGAAAAGAAAGAATTAAGTGATGAAGAGAAAGAATTCAAAAGCAAGCGGAAAGAAATACAACAAAAACTTATTAAATTTGCCACTCGGATTCCGGTGTTTATGTATTTGACGGATTTTCGTGAAGAGACTCTGAAGGATGTTATTCGGGAATTGGAACCAAATTTGTTTAAACGGGTTACCGGTTTGACGAAGAAAGATTTTGATTTATTGATTAGTTTAGGAATTTTCAATGAAGGGTTGATGAATGATGCGGTGTATAAATTTAAGCGATATGAAGATGCCAGTCTTGAATATGTCGGTATAAATAAGCATACCGGAGAGAAAGTTGGGTTATTCGGTACGGTAATAACAAGAGAGGAATACAATACCGGATATTAAAAAGTTTAATATTGTAACAAAATTTAAATAAAAATATGTTATCAAAAGAAAAAATTTTGCAAAAGATTTTACGCCGGTTGGCGGAAGGAATTTTGAAAAAACAGCAACCGAGAATTGTGGCTATCACCGGCAGTGTCGGCAAGACAACCACTAAGGAAA
>CAYUAN010000417.1:0-8085 GCA_964442545.1 uncultured Prolixibacteraceae bacterium
TAGCTCCAATATACAGAACGGTATTCGTACCTTTATATATAATATTATCACTTCCACCTCGTCTAATCTTAACTGTACTACTGCTAAAATCTGTAGTTGCAACCACATAGATTCGTCCCTTACAGCTATTAGCGGATGGCAAGGTTAAATCAGGGCCGTTACTTGTATATAATATTGTATAGTCCTGATCCGTAGGAGTATAATCTGCTGTTTTTGTAATAATGGATTTGGATACAGAACCTTGTACATCCAAGGTACTATTGGGAGCATTATTATTATTACCTATTCCAACTTTAACACTGTCAGTTCGCATATCCGTAGCACAAATTGTATTATTAATATTTAGCTGATTAGAATCTGCTCCATTGGGAACCTTTGTTTCCCATACACCTATAATAATGTTTTTACTCCCGGTAGTAATATTTCCACCACCCAGGCCAAACATTACATTGTCTTTACCGGTTGTAAGTACATTAAGCACATCTTTACCAATACCGATATTATCAGTTCCTGTTGTTACGTGCTCACCCGCATATCTTCCAACAAAAGTGTTTTTACTACCGCTTGTCATACTCTGTCCAGCGCGGACACCCACTAAAACATTATCCGTTCCTGATGTTAACGATTTAGCTGCTTCTTCACCTACTGCGACATTTAAGCCTGGGGTATTTGAATTAACACCCGCGTTTTTTCCTATGAAAAGATTCCAATTGCCAGGCACTTTGGCGTCTGATAAATCATCTAATTCTTCTGCACCACCAAGCGACGTCCATGCGCTACCATCCCAATAAACGAATCCCGGGCCGGTAGTGGTATTGGTATTATAAGCCATTAGACCTGTTGCCGGAGAAGTAACGGGTGCGGCTGTGGATAAGTCAGCAATATCCAATCGGGGAATCAACATTCCCTGTGAAGAGGATTGCACATCCAATATAGCCGAAGCATCAGGAGTAGCAGATGATGAGGTACTGATTGCTACTCCGTTTTGAGCTTGCAATTGCATGATAAAGAAGATACTAAATAGTATAAGACTGATGTGTTTCATGATAATTTATTGTTTGTTTATTTGTTTTCTCACTTTTTATAAAAACTAAGGTAAAGATACTCCTTTTTGGTATTTAAATACCGTTTTGTGATAAATGTTAGTTAATAGTCCTGCGTGGCATTTTTACGATACATAAAAAGCTTTGCCGCACCCAATGGGTACAGCAAAGCAAGAAGCAGTATGCCGCTCTAAACTAACTGCTCTATCGTTATAAAAGTCCGAAGTAAGAGGCCGGTGAGCAATAATCTTCCCCGTTGATGTATTGCTTTTGTCTGCCAAAATATTTTGGAAAATAAACCACCGGCCCTTACGAAGGTTGATGTCCTTGTCTAATTCAGTTATTATGGGGTTAATGGACAAAATAGAGCCAAGGAACAATTTCGATTGAACGTAAAAGAAATGAGATTTTAACTGCTCGTTCGAGAAATCGTATTGATTGAAATCGAAACTCGTACCGCCTGATATTACCTTTTGTCCCCCCTTGTCTTTAATACCGTCATTATCACTCTGCACTTGCTCAGGATAATTATTAGCGTAAAGCTCCAAAGGCCCATTATTATAGCTGGCGGAGTAAAGTCCGACAATCATTGTTCCGAAAAAGCACAAAAGTATAATCGTGGGGAATTTCATTCTTTTTGATTAATTAAACTTAATGTCCTTGTATTGCTCATCCATTTCTATGGTCGTCACCGAACCCAGAATCAGGGCTTTGGTGCGGGTAAACTCCGAAGTGGCATAATAGGTTTTATGCTCTTCGTTATAGGCCACATTGAATTGGATAAACATATCGGTAATATGGAATACTTTTAAGCTAAAGGGCTCGAAGCTTTTAATCTCAAGTTTGGTCACCCGTCCGGTTTCTTTATTGATATAAATATAACCGATGCAATGCGCCATAAAAGCCAGTTTGGAAGGCAATTCATTGGCAGGCATATGAAAACCGATAACCGTCATTTTTTCATCATCCTTTTCCACAAAAAAGTCGGATTCTTTTAATTGAATCTTACTTTTACCGCCGGACTGGTTTTTTTCTTTATTGAATTTCTTAATTTCATGCTTGGTCGGCTCTTTACCATTAATGGTCAAGAGTTTAAACTTCTCACCATCGGCACGCTTCGAATCATAATCATAGCTACGGCGTGTACTTTGATCGGTATGATTGGCTTCGGAGAATGACCGGTTGGTTCCCTTAACAGTAAAACTGAGGTCGGTTGATGAGGCATCTAAAACAGTTAATATATTATCGGTGGAGAAACCGTAGCGAGCTAAAATTTCTGTAGCGCTTTTTTGCGCCGATAGTGAGGCAATGCTGAAAAACATCAGCAAAAGAATGCTTGTTAGTTTCATGTTAGTTTAGAATTTTATTTAGTGCGACATACTTAACTTTAATCCGTCTTTATCGAAAAGCACAAATCAGTCAGTGCATTATGTTCCGATTTCGACAGGGCAAAAATAGGTACAACATTACCTGAATTAGCAATACAGGGGGTGACAAAAGGGGCGACAAAACATTATCACCTGATTATATTTATATTACAACTTATTGAAAAGATTGTTTTTCAATTACGGATTGGCTGTTAACCGATAATTGTGTAGTTTTGTCTTATACCTATTCCATAAAAAAATGAACATTTTCAGGCACCTGATTTTTGCATTATTTATTCTTGCACCACTCTTTTCCTTTCCGACAAATCAGAATCCGGAAACAGAAATTTTGGTAAAGCAAGCCGAACAATATTATCTGACCCAATATGATAGTGCGATTTATTACTTCAATCGCATTTTAGCACAAAGCACTGATAATCCGAAATTAAAAATGCACAGTCTGTCGCGCCTGTCAGCCGTTTATGCCAATATCGGAAAAACAGATACAGCAATTGTTTTGGCCTACCGCGCGATCGAAATCGGATTGAACAATTCATTGGACACCATGCTGGCCGAGACTTATTTACGATTAGGGAACTTTTATAAAGAACGGGATGATTATGCCAATGCCAAGGAGTTTTATTATAAAGCCATCAAAAAAGGATACCCCAACACAAGTAACGGGGCTCGGGGGGCGCTGGGAATAATATATTCCAATGAGGATAAACCGGACAGCGCCATAATATTTTTGAAACAGGCTTATGATTTTTTTCTTACCCGGGACACCAATTCCAATGTTACTTTATTTAACATCTCGTCCCTGGCCGGACAAATCGGTATTATCTATTTCGATATGGGGAATAAAGAAAAGGGACTTCAGTATTTTTTGGAGAGTCTGCGCATCTCCCGTAAAATAGGCAATCCGACCAATATCATCAACAATCTGCTGAATTTATCCATCGCCTACGATATGCTCAACCGGCCTGCCGATGCGGAGAACGTATTAAACGAGGCCCTGCGCCTGTCGGACAGTCTTAAATTAACACGCTTAAACTCAAGGGTATATTTACTAAAGTCTGACCATTTTGTTCATGTTAACGACTATGAATCGGCCTATAATAATCTTAAACGCTACCATCATCTTACCGACAGTATTGAAAAAGTCGTTTATAGAACCTCGCTGCAAAAGAATGAGGTAAAATACCTCAAGCAGTTGCAGGATATAGAAATGAAAAAAATAAAAATCGAAAAGGAAAAGGAAATGCTGTACCTGATTATTACCGGTGGAGCGGTCGGGATTTTATTTATTGCCATTACCTTGTTTTTATACCGCAAAATCAAGTCGGGGCTGAGTGAGCGTAAAAAGTTAGAAGAGCAATCGTCGCAATTAAGCAGCAATCTGGATCAGGCAAGGGAAAAACTCAGCGCACTAAACAGGCATCTGAAAGAGCAAAACAGTTTTATTGAAGATTTGCAGCGAAAACTGAAAAGCCAGGGAGGCGAAGCGATTAACAGTAGCGAAATAGCAGGAGAATTGGAAAACCGGAAAATTATCCGCAATGAGGATTGGCACCAGTATATGGAAGTTTTTGAAATGCTTTATCCCAATTTTATGAAAGAGCTCATCAAAAAGACTAAAGAGTTAAGCGAAGGTGATAAACGGCAACTGATTATGCTGAAACTAAAATACAGTCGCAAAAAATCGGCGGAAATACTGGGCATCTCGCCCGACAGCGTGAAACGTGCCCGGCAGCGACTATCAAAAAAATTGGGTTTGAACGATGTTACGGAGCTGGACCGCTTTGTGGAGCGTATTTGAGTTTTTGATTATATATTGTTGCACAGAGTTTTTTTTTGGAACCATATAAGGCATATAAGAGCATATAAGTTTTGGATGGGCTCACTGTGTTCCTCTGTGGGTATACTGTGTTCCACTGTGGAATTTATTCACGGCTTAGTTTTTAACATTAAGAAGTTAAGGGACATTAAGTGGATGCGCCACTATGAACCGGAAAAAGGCAAAGAAAAATCAGTTTTATTCAATGTCGAAATTAAAAATCCAATGACAACTGCCGCTTTACGTGAAACGAACGGCGATGATAAGGCGTTTGCCCGTATTGCTCCACCGCGAGGATATGCTTCCTGGTCGGGTAACCTTTATTGCTTTTCCAGTCGTAAGCGGGGAATTCCTCATGCAGTTTTTTCATAATAGCGTCCCGTCCGGTTTTCGCCAATATCGAAGCCGCCGCAATGGACAAATATTTTCCGTCGCCTTTTACGATTGTTTTATGCGGAATATCCCGGTAAGGATTAAAACGGTTACCGTCAATCAGCAAATGCTCCGGGCGAATATTCAATTGATCGATGGCGCGGTGCATGGCCAGAAAGGAAGCGTTTAGTATATTAATCTTATCAATTTCCTCATTGGAAACAATACCCACCGCCCAAGCCAGCGCATCTTGCATTATCTGCGCCCGTAATTGGTTGCGGGTCTTTTCATTCAGTTTTTTGGAGTCATCAAGCAAATCGTTTTTATAATCCTTAGGCAAAATTACCGCAGCTGCCACCACAGGCCCCGCCAGGCAGCCCCGGCCCGCTTCGTCGCAACCGGCCTCAATCTTCGTTTTATCAAAATAAGCTTTAAGCATAGTGCAAAAGATAAACCTGTACCAATTCAAAAGTTACAATCAGATAGAGCAAAATTTCGGCAAAACGGGTGTGTGCTCGATCAGCCAATGACATAGCCAATATTATCACAAGAGGAATAATGATTAAATAGAAATGAACAAACCACCACGGCCCCGAAAAGAAAATCAGTATCGAAGAGAAAGCCAGCATTAAAGCCAGTACAGTAACATAATTACGAATTTGAATCAGTTTATACATAAAATTCATAAAGAAATTCAGCAAACTATACAGGGCAAGTAAAGCAATCAACACACCAATCAGTATGGCAACCCATTGATCTTGCAGCATTGTCATCAGCTCGGGAAGCGGGTTCACACTGCTGGTTGCTTCATTATAATCGAAAGTGGTTTGAAACACAAAGCCATAAGCATAAAGATACAAATAGGGCAATATAAAAGAAATAACCACCACGGCTATCTCCCGCCAGTTTATTAAGCTTAGGATAACCAGAGAAATAAGCAAAAAGATAAAATACCAGATAACCGGACCGTACACCAATGAAGCCAAAGACAAAAGAAAGCCCACGGTAAACAGATTGGGCAGGGGGTTTTCGCGTTCACTCAGACTAAACAGGCGAAACATTCCCCAGGTAATAATTACACCGGCAATCAATACGGGATTTACGGATGCTATTTGGGGATTGCTAAAAACCAAAATCAGCCACAGGAAAATAACCAGATAATTGTTGAAAGAAATCAGGCGGAAACGCGCTACCAGCAATTGCAGTAACAAGGCCTCGGCCACAATCAACAAAATGTACGTAGTGTAAATAAGCCAGGTTTCTCCCTGAAGCAAAGAATAGATATAATTATATAACGGGCCAAATAAAACAGGCTTTTCCAAACTTACCGGGCGAAAAATCATCAGCACAAAAAAGATGATCATCAGCCCCCATTGAAAAACAACTCGCTTATTATTAAATATCTTCAGCACCTTAACACTACATTAAATCTTTCCCCAGGTCGCGGCGATAATATTTGCCGGTAAAATCAATCACTTCGGCGGCTTTATAACTTTTGTCCAGAGCATCCTGCAAAGTTTCGCCCATGGAAGTCAACGCCAATACACGCCCTCCGGCGGTAATCACATTTCCGTTTTCGTGCTGGGCCGTGCCCGCGTGAAACATCAGGGTATCCTCCACCCTGCTCAAGCCGTGAATCACTTTACCTTTTTCGTAGGCCTCGGGATAACCGCCCGAAACCAGCATTACAGTGGCGGCATAATGGGAATCAAATTCCATCGCCACCTCCGAAAGTTTTCCGGTGGTCAGCTTTTGCAAAATATCCAGAAAATCGTTTTTGATACGCGGAATCACCGACTCGGTTTCCGGGTCGCCCATACGCACATTATACTCAATCACATAAGGGTCGCCACCCACATTCATCAAGCCGATAAACACAAAACCGCTGTATTGCATTCCTTCGGCCCCGATACCACGCACGGTGGGCTTGATGATTCGTTCTTCCACCTTTCGCATAAATTCCTTATCCGCAAAAGGCACCGGCGAGATAGAGCCCATTCCTCCGGTATTCAGCCCGGTATCGCCCTCCCCGATTCGTTTGTAATCTTTCGCCTCCGGCAAAATCACATAATCCTTACCATCGGTCAGGATAAACACGGAAAGTTCGATGCCGTGCAAATATTCTTCAATAACCACACTGGCACCCGCCGAACCGAATTTATTATCAAACAGCATACTTTTCAGTTCCGCTTTGGCATCATCGAGATTATCCAAAATCAATACGCCTTTTCCTGCGGCCAGGCCATCGGCTTTCAACACATAAGGGGCTGTCAATTTTTCCAGAAAAGCATAAGCCGCATCAATATTATCCGCGCTAAAAGTTTGATAAGCCGCCGTAGGAATATTGTATTTATTCATAAATTCCTTGGCAAAATCCTTACTGCCTTCCAGTTGGGCCGCCGCTTTCGACATACCGATAAGGGCCACATGCTTCAGCTGCTTATCCGACTTAAAAAAATCGTAAAGACCTTCCACCAAAGGTTGTTCCGGGCCAACCACCACCATATCGATTTTATTGTCGAGCACAAACATCCTCAGCTTGTCAAAATCCGATACACCGATATCGATATTCAATCCCAACAGAGCCGTTCCTGCATTTCCCGGCGCAATATATAATTCGTCAAGTTGCTTGCTTTGTGCAATTTTCCATGCTAATGTATGCTCTCTTCCTCCGGAGCCCAAAACGAGTACTTTCATTTTATTGTTTTTGTTGTGAATGGTTCAATGCTTGAATAAACATTATGATATTATCTTTTTGTGTTTGCACGAACGCTTGAAAATATTTTTGTCCGTTTATTTGCTTCTTTTCGACCCCGGCTAATCCAATTCGAATTTACTACCAAAGGCCAAATCGCCCGCATCGCCTAAACCGGGAACAATGTAGGACTGGGCGGTCATTTCATCATCTACGGCGCCAACCCACAGGGTAACATCACGGGTTCCGACTTTCCGTTGCAAATGATTTACGCCCTCCACTGAAGCGATGGCCGTAACAATATGAGTATGTTTCGGTTTGCCAAACTGCAGCAGTTCTTTATAAGTCAGCGCCATAGACGCGCCGGTGGCCAACATCGGATCAATCAGGATTAACACTTTATTGTCCAGTACCGGACTGGATGCATACTCCAACTGAATATCAAAGCGTCCGTTTTTGTGGTGGCGACGATAAGCCGAGACAAAGGCACATTCCGAGCGATCGAAATAATTGAGCATACCTTGATGCAAGGGTAGTCCCGCCCGCAGAATCGTGGCCAATACAGGAAATTGCTTCATCACTTTCATATGGGATATTCCCAACGGAGAAATCACTTCTTTTTCCTCATACTCAAGTTTTTTACTGATTTCATACGCAAAAAGTTCTCCCAAACGCTCCATATTCCTACGAAAGCGCATACTGTCTTTTTGTATTTCCTGATCTCTTATTTCCGATAAAAATTGATTGAAAAGCGAATTTTCCTTTCCTAAA